>JBKJOZ010000155.1:0-5208 GCA_046595315.1 Limisphaerales bacterium | reverse complement strand
CACCTCTCCGGCAACCACATTTGGCACGGCGGGAGGGACTTGAACCCCCAACCAACGGTTTTGGAGACCGCTACTCTACCAATTGAGCTACCGCCGTATGGCGTCGAGTGGTTCCTCAGACGCACTAAATTTTTAGACGAAAATGGAGTCGAGCATTTTGCCCAACTCCGTTTTCTGAAACCAAACTATGCAACAACGTCACTGACACGACCTGCCCCAATCGTGCGACCACCTTCACGAATCGCAAAACGTTGACCTTTTTCCATGGCAACGGGCGCAATCAATTCAATATCTACCGAGACATTATCCCCAGGCATTACCATTTCAACGCCTTCGGGAAGGGTGCAAGTACCAGTGACATCACTCGTACGGAAATAGAATTGCGGACGATATTTCGTAAAAAACGGCGTGTGACGACCACCTTCATCTTTCGACAAAACGTAGACTTCAGCTTTGAATTTGGTGTGCCCCTTAATTGAACCAGGCTTTGCTAAAACCATTCCGCGTTCAACTTCTTCCTTCTTCGTTCCACGAAGAAGAACACCGACGTTATCGCCAGCGGTTGCTTTGTCCAAAAGCTTGCGGAATGCTTCGATGTCGGTCGCGGTCGTTTTGCGGGTTTCTTTCAAACCAACGATCTCGACTTCAGACATTTTAGCCAATTCACCCCGCTCAACACGACCAGTCACAACGGTACCGCGACCTTCAATGTTGAACACGTCTTCGATACACATAAGAAACGGCTTATCGATTTCGCGAGTCGGAAGTGGAATAAAAGCGTCCACTGCGTCAAGCAAATCCTGAATAGCTTTTTCACCTTCTGGTTTTTTATCCAAAGCCGCTGTCGCACTGCCGCGAACAATCGGAGTTTTATCTCCTGGAAATTGATACTTTGTCAGCAAATCGCGAATCTCCATTTCGACGAGGTCAAGCAATTCAGAATCATCAACCAAATCGACCTTGTTCAAGAAAACAACAATTGCTGGAACACCAACTTGGCGGGCGAGCAAAATGTGTTCACGAGTTTGAGGCATCGGACCATCCGCCGCACTCACGACTAGAATTGCGCCGTCCATTTGCGCTGCACCAGTGATCATATTTTTCACATAGTCAGCATGGCCCGGACAATCAACGTGAGCATAGTGACGGGTCGTACTTTCATATTCCACGTGTGACACGGCAATCGTCACCGTCTTGGTGTCATCGCGCACGGTTCCACCTTTTGTGATGTCCGCATAAGAAATTGCTGGAGCCAAACCTTTTCGGTTTTGGGTGGCGACAATCGCTGCAGTCAAAGTCGATTTGCCGTGGTCAACGTGCCCAATGGTTCCGATATTTACGTGTGGTTTTGTTCTTTGAAACGCTTCTTTTGCCATTGCTATCTCCTAATTTTATTTGTTTCTGTTGTTCAATAATCGCCGTCAAATCTGGAGCCCATGATCAGGTTTGAACTGATGACCTCGTCCTTACCAAGGACGTGCTCTGCCAACTGAGCTACATGGGCAAAAGCCAAAATTCTACCTGACCTAAAGACGAAAAAAATACCATTCGCCCAATCTTTTCACTTAAAAAGCTTGAGGGCTAATGATTTCTAATCTTTCACGGCCCGATGACTGGCGAGAACCTAAGAAAGATATACGCCGCTGTCAACGGACTTTTTGAAAAATCTTACAATACTCATTCAGACTAAATTGTTATCGGCGTTTCCACTCTGTTTTCGGCGGTTCCGGCAGTCCCTGCGCACGTAATGCCGTCCGAAAATGCGTTTTTGCAATACTGGCCAATCGCTCTGCACCATGTTTTAGAAAAAACTCTTTTGCCGCTGAATCGACAGCCGTCGAAGCGCCTTTAGGCAGTTTCATTCCAATCTCTTTTTCCAAGCCGGCCAAGCGTGTCACAAACTCGTTTCGCGCTAAGATGGACGCTGCCGCAACCGCAATATCTTCTTCTGCTTTATGCCGTTGTATTAACTCAATTCCCTTTCCCAAACTCATGATCGCTTTGCCGACGGTTGCCTTGTCTGATGCAAACTGATCGCTGATGGCACGCACCGGCGGCGGATCCATCCGGTGTTTTTGCCCCATTAAATTTTCAATGACGCGAGCATGTCCCCAGGCCAAAAGCGTATTAACACTGCGCATTTTGGAATAAAGACGATTATAAGCTTCATTTCCGATCGGAACCACGCTTGTCACACAGCCCGGCGTTTCACGAATCACTTTTGCGAGTTCAAAGATATTTTTATCGCTCGAAATGTTTTTTGAATCGCGAATACCCAATTCTTTCCAGTCACCGATAATTTTTTCGTTCACATAAACTCCCGCCACGCAAAGGGGCCCGAAAAAATCTCCCTTCCCACTTTCATCAATCCCGAGACGCGGCAACAGCAAATCAGGATTTAACACCGCTTCGTATCCCAATTTCGCCTCTCCCACAATCTGCGGCTCCAAAACAAACTCGACGAATTCCTGCGTCCCCTTCCCTTGCAAAACCAATTTACCGCTGTCGTAAAATACGACGTTCAATTTTTCCTTCGTGCCGGCAAACTTGGCGTAAGGCACTTCGCGAAATTCAAATTGGTTTTCCTGCAAATATATTTTCAACGAGGCGGCTTGCGGCTCCGTCAATTTGCAGGTGTATAAAGTGAGCGGTTTCAAAAATTAAGTTCAGAAATCTTAGACAGAATGGATAGAATTCAAAATCGAAAAATTATAGATAGATTCCAACCATTTGTGAACACCCTCGATTCCATCAAAATTCAATTTGCCGCTCGCATGTTGCTCAAATGGTTTTCCAAGAATGCTCGCGACCTGCCCTGGCGCAAAACGAGCGATCCTTACGCCATTTGGATTTCTGAAATCATGCTGCAACAAACGCAGGTCAAAACCGTGATTCCATATTGGGAACGCTGGCTACGCGAACTCCCTGCGCTAAAAACTTTAGCAAAAGCAAAACCCGAAAAAGTTTTGAAATTGTGGGAGGGTCTTGGTTATTACCGCCGCGCTCGCCATTTACAAAATGCCGCCAAAATTATTTTAAAAAAACATGGTGGAAAATTTCCAGAAACCTTTGATGACATCCTCGCACTGCCCGGAATTGGGCGCTACACCGCTGGTGCGATTTGCAGCATCGCCTTCAATCAACCCAAACCCATCCTTGACGGAAATGTCATTCGTGTTTTGACCCGTGTTTTCGGCATTTCAGGAAGACCCCACGAGAAATCCACGAACGCGCAGCTCTGGATTTTGGCGGAGCAACTGGTCTCCAACTCAAAAATTAAGACTAAAAATTCAAAACTTTCCTGCTCTTCCCTCAATCAATCTTTAATGGAACTCGGCGCGCTGATTTGCACTCCACGCCAGCCAAAATGCCTGCTTTGTCCGCTCCGGAAAAATTGCGTCGCCCGACAAAAAAATTTAATCGAGCAGCTCCCCAATCTGGAAAAACGAGTTGAACCGACCCAACGGCGCTCCGTCGCATTTGTCGTCGAGAACAAAGCTCGTTTCCTCGTCCAACAACGTCCCGCGAAAGTGGTTAACGCGCAGCTCTGGGAATTTCCCAACGTGGAAATCACCCATGGAGAATCTTTTTTTACCAATGAAATTTTTGAAGTTGCTTCTGACGCGGCCCCACTTTGCACGATTAAACATTCCATCACGCGTTACCGGATTACGCTGGAAGTTTTTCGCGCCAGTTTCCGCTCCCAAGAAATTCCAAAAGGAAAATGGTTGCGCGTTTCTGAATTAAGAAAGCTGGCTTTTTCCAGCGCGCATCGGAAAATTTTGGACCGATTGAATTAGGATTTGAAAAAGAAGCGGTGTTCAAATCCCCGTTCCAAGACGCTCTGCGAGGGATGTTTTTGGGTCAATTGCGACGGGAAATCGGTCTTTCACAAATTATTTTTTCCCCGTCGCACTGGAAACCAACTCCTTGATACGGATGTTGCGAAATTCGACATGGGCGTCGTGCCCAAGAAATCCAACGTGGCCTTTGGCGCGTTGCAAACCCGGATGCGTTCGCAAAATCGTCGAGTCAGTCACGTCATTTAAATTTACATCCACCACCACCTGCCCATTGAGTTTGACCTGAATTTTTCGGCCAGCGACGGTGATTTCGTAACTGTTCCATTCGCCGGTCCGTTTCAATGCTCCGGTTTTGGCGGGAAAAACACCGTAAAGCGAACCGCAATGTTGCGCGGGCAAAATATCTTTATACATCGGCGCCGGGTCATCGAGCACTTGAACTTCGTTACCGCTATAAGTCAAATCGCCGTTCGCGTTCGGGGCGCGAAGGGCGATTCCGTTATTTCCACCCGGCGACAATTTAAAATCCAGGCGCAGGATAAAATCGGAATATTCTTTTTCCGAAAGTAAATTACCGCCGCCGTTTTCCGGACAAACGAGCACCCCTTTTTGGACAACGTAGCCCGGTCCTTTTCCCTCGATTAGCTTCCAGCCATGCAATGTTTTGCCATCGAACAACGAGGTGAAGCCGCGTTCGCCTGAATTTTGAGCGGCCGCAGCCACAGGCAAAATCAACGCGAAAATCAGGCAGATAAAATATTTATTATTCATGAATTAAATGAGTGTGAAGTTTAGGAAACTATGTGGATGAAAAATTTAGCCTGTAAAAATAGCGCTCCCGACCGCCTGACCAACCATGCCACCAAAGTAGGCGGTTGAAAAATTTCCGGAGAAAGATAATTTCAACCGCCCATTTTTGATTGCCTTAAATTTTCCAACCCTTGCGGTAGTGATGCTGAATAAATTGATCCGCCTCCGGACAATTTGTTGCCCGTAATTTTTTTGAATCCCACTCGATTTTTTTTCCAACGCGATAAGCCACGTTGCCGAGCAAGCCAGCTTCAGTAAGCGCGCCGCCGTATTCGAAATTGCAAGTGGTCGCGCCACCTGTTTTGCACGCCAAGATCCATTCTTCGTGATGGCCGATTGAATTAGGGATGAACGGCGTCGGCGCCGCAAAATTGACGAACTCTTTTTCGGGCAGCAGGCGATGTTTGCCGTAACTGGATTGCAATTTTTTCCCGTTTTCACCAATGAACAGCGTGCCATCATCGCCCCAGCTTTCGGTGGAACATTCCGGGAAGGGCGGACGTTTGCCGCCTTGATACCAAACGAGTTTCAGCGGCGGTTTTGACCCCCGCGCCGTATAATTGAAGGTGGTAATCATCCAGACCGGGACTTCGAT
>JBKJOZ010000403.1:0-11967 GCA_046595315.1 Limisphaerales bacterium | reverse complement strand
GCACGGGCGGATTTTTTTGACCGATTGGATTTAACTTTTCCAGGTCGTCAATCGTTTGCAGCGTGACTTCGGATAAATTCACTTCGGCGTCGAGGCGCAGGACGGGTTGAAGCTGCTCCTTTTTTAAAGTGCGTCGTGCAATTTCATTCAAGCGAAGGCGAAACGCATCGAAATTTTTTGGATCAATCGTCAAGCCCGCCGCCATGGCGTGCCCTCCATGTTTTTCCAGCAAATCGTCGCACTCGCGCAACGCCGCCGCCAAATCGAATCCTTCAATGCTCCTGCCCGAACCGCGCCAGGAATTTCCATCGCCACCCACAATAATCGTCGGACGATAAAATTCGTGTAGAACGCGGGAGGCAACAATTCCGACGACGCCGATGTGCCAGAGGAGTTGCCCTTCCACGATGGCAAAGTCATTTTCCGGATTGAACCGGGCGCGGACGGCGCCAATCGCAGTGGTCGAAATATTTCGTTCAATTTCCTGTCGCTCGCGGTTCCGACTATCGAGCGATTCGGCGATTTTTTCGGCTTCGGCGGGATCGTCGGTGAGCAAAAGGCGCAGTGCTTCTTCTGCATTTTCCAGACGACCGGCGGCGTTGAGTCGTGGCGCGAGTTGAAAACCAACTTCGTAACAGCCAATGTCGCGATTGATTTGAGCGACTTTTCTAAGAGCGAGAATTCCGGCGCGTTTTGATTTGTTAAGATATTCCAAACCGAGTTTGGTGAAGATGCGATTTTCGCCGATGAGCGGGACAAGGTCGGCAATTGTTCCTAGAGCGACGAGGTCAAGGAGCGGGCGCAAATCAATTTCGTGGGCTTGTGTCCAACCAAGTTCGCGACCGCGTTTGACGAGCGCGTGGGCTAATTTAAAAGCGAGACCAGCAGAACATAATTCGCGAAAGTTTTGCGAATCGCTGGGTGCGAGTTGCGGATTGACCACTGCGACGGCGAGCGGAAGTGGATCGGAAACCTGGTGGTGATCCAAAACAATGACGTCAACATTTTGTTGCTTGAGCCAAGCGATGGAGGCAACGGCGGTGGAGCCACAATCGACCGCGAGCAGAAGTTTTGCGGGAAATTTTTTACAGCACTTTTCTACTCCATCCTGACTGAGTCCGTAGCCTTCGTCGAGTCGATGCGGGAGAAAAAAATGTGTTTTCCATCCAAGCAAGGTCAAAACTTCGGTGAGCAAGGCGGTGGACGTAACGCCGTCCACGTCGTAATCGCCAAAGATGACGAGTGGTTCATTTTTTTCGCGAGCGGCCAGCAATCGCTCGACCGCTTTTTCCATGTTCGGCAACAAGAATGGATCGGCTAACATCTTCAGGCGCGGTTTGAGGAAAGAATTAATCTTGTCCGGCTCGCTCAAGCCGCGATTGAGCAGGCATTGCGCGAGCAGCGGGGAGATTTGCGAAGCGGTGACCAGATGCGCGGCGAGTGCCGGTTGTTGTGGCACTAATGACCAGCGAAATTTCATCGGATCAACTCGATCCTTTACCCTGCGTCTGTCGCCCAAGAACAATGGAATACACGATTGAAGTCACAATGATTCCGGCGACCACAATTAGCGAGGTGATGGTGGGAATGTGAATTTTCCAAATGACGAGCAACATCTTGCCACCGATGAAAACGAGCACGACCGAAAGACCCACTTTCAAATAGCGGAAATAACCGATGGCGTTGGCCAATACGAAATAGAGAGAGCGCAAGCCGAGAATGGCGAAAACATTAGAGGTGAAAACCACAAACGATTTTTGCGTGACGGCAAAAATGGCAGGAATGGAATCGACTGCAAAAACAAGATCGGTTGTTTCCACCATCAGCAACACGAGCGCGAGTGGAGTGAGGGCAGCTCGTCCATTTAAGCGGGTGAAAAAATTTTGCCCATCGAATTCCGAGGAGACCGGGAACAATTTTCGCGTGAGGCGGATGACAGGATTTTTTTCAGGATCAACGCCATCATCGGTCGCAAAAATCATTTTAATCCCAGTCAGCACTAAAAATCCGCCAAACACATAAAGCATCCAATGAAAGGTTTGGATGAGTGCTGCGCCCACGCCGATCATGACGCCGCGCATAATCAATGCGCCTAAAATTCCCCAAAATAGGACGCGGTGTTGGAAGAGGAGTGGAACTCGAAAATAAGAAAAAATCAGCGCGATCACAAACACGTTGTCCATCGAAAGCGAGAGTTCGATGATGTAGCCAGTGATGAATTCGAGCGATTCCTCCTTGCTTCGCCAGAGGGTCAGGCTGCCGGCAAAAAGCATTGCTACGGAAAACCAGATAGACGTCCATAGCAATGCCTCCTTGAATTGAACGACGTGGGCTTTGCGATGAAAAACGCCCAGATCGAGCGACAGAAAAACCAGGATGGCAACGACGAAACCGCCCCAGTGCCACGGGGTGATTTCGGTCAGAGCAAACATTGCTATCGGGAGAATTTACGCTTGGGCATTTGCCGGATTCTCGACAGTCACTTGCGAGGCGAGTTTGGGACGTTCTCCCTTGTGCCACCAAAGCACGATCGCACTTGCGATGAAAATGCTGGAGTAGGTGCCGGTCACAATGCCGACGAGGAACGTGAAGGCGAAGTCGTTGATGACGCCACCGCCGAAGAGATAAAGGGACATCGTGGCCAGAAACACGGTTCCTGAAGTGATAATCGTGCGGCTCAATGTCTGGTTCAAGGCTTTGTTCATCACTTCGCGTAAACTTCCGCGCACGCCGAGTTTCAAATCCTCGCGAATTCGGTCGAAGATCACGACTGTGTCATTGATCGAGAATCCGATGATGGTCAAAACAGCGGCGACCATGGGCGCGTTCAACTCGCGTCCAGTGAGGAAAAACCAACCCAGGGTCATCAGCACGTCATGGATAATCGCGATGACGGCGCCGATGGCGAATGAAAATTCATAGCGGAAGGCCACGTAAATCAAGATGCCGAAAAGCGACAGCAAAACAGCATAGACCGCAGAGGTTTGAATTTCTTTACCCACCGTCGGTCCAACTTTGTCCAAGGCAATTCGCTCAAACTTCGCATTTGGAAAATTGGATTTCAGCGCTTGTTCTACCTTTCCTCCGGTATCAAAGGCGGTCGCTATTCGAAGAGTCTCCGTGCTGGTCGAAAGATCCTTTTGGTATTGGATGGTTGCATCTCCAACACTGAGTCTGGAGACCGCGTTGCGCACTTCATCAGCCGCAACTTTCTGCGCGAAGCGCATCGTTAAAACATCGCCTCCTTTGAAATCCACGCCCATGACTCCTTCGCCGCGATGAATTCCGTAGCCGATGCCGATGACAATTAACAACCACGAAGCGATAAACGCAGGTTTAGCCCAGCGCAGAAAATCAATTTTGCCCGGACGAATCAAATGCAACATCGGCATCGATTTCAAAATATTTTTTACCAGGAGCCAATCGAAGATCAAACGGGTTACAACCAATGCGGTGAACATGCTCATGGCCACACCAATGGTGAGTGTCACACCGAAACCTTTGACCGCGCCCGTGCCCATGTAAATCAGAATGACGGACGAAATCACGGTGGTGACGTGCGAATCAAAGATTGTGCTGAAGGCGCGGCTGTAGCCGGCAGAAATGGCGCCGCGCAGTGATTTTCCAGTGGCAAGTTCTTCGCGAATACGTTCAAAGATCAGCACGTTCGCATCGACCGCCATGCCGATGGTCAAAACGATACCAGCAATGCCCGGCAGAGTCAGCGTGGTCCCAATCGAGCACATCACTCCAAGGGTGATAATGATGTTCAAAAGAAGCGCTACGTTGGCGACTGCGCCGGCCAGCATGTAATAAACCATCATGAAGCCAGCAACGGCAATCGTTCCAATGATGGCGGCCTTGACGCCACTGCGGATTGAATCTTTTCCGAGCGAGGGATCGACGCCCCGTTCCTCAATGACTTTGACCGGTGCTTCCAGCGGATTTTCCAAAACATCCGCCAGTTCGCGGGCTTCTTTCAAATCAAATTGGCCGGTAATTTGGCCTCTGCCGCCCATGATAGCTCCCTGAATCGTCGGCGCGGAATAAAGTTCGCCGTCCAAAACAATCGCCAGTTGTCGTCCGATACTTTCGGTGGTGACCTGGCCGAAAAGTTCGGCGCCTTTGGAGTCCAATTCAAAATCGATCTGCGGTTGGTTGGAAATAGGGTCACGGATAACCATGGCGTGCTTGATGTTTTTACCGGTCAACCCTTTGGCGGATTTTTTGTTAACCAGAAACGGAATCAGTTCCTGCGAACCATCGGTGCGTCGGCTTTTCATGCGCAAAATTTCGTAGCCCGGTTCGGTGATTCCTTTTTGGAGTAGATCCGCGCTGTGTTCATGCACCAATCGAAATTCGAGAAACGCTGCTGTCTCAATCTTCCTTTTGTATTCTTCCTTGAGCTCCTCGGACAGGCCGGGAAGTTGAATCAAAATTCGGTCGTTGCCGGACGGTTGAATGAGCGGTTCAGCGACGCCAAATTTATCAACGCGTTTGCGCAAAACTTCGACGGCTTGTGCGAGAATCCGTTCACGATCTGCGGATTTCTCCAGTTTGTTGGTGTCCATCCCGACGAGGAATGAAGTGCCGCCTTGCAAATCGAGTCCCAGTTTAATTTTTCCGGCCGCCTTCTTTTGAACACGATTTAAAATCGCAACCGTCGGATCAAACTCCGCCTTCGTGTCGATGAAGGGGAAATATTGTTTAATGTCGTTGGTGCCAATGGCCTCTTTGAGATTGCCATAGGCGCGCGCGGGATTCCCTTTGGTCAATTCTTCGGCCCGTTTGACGATGGCGTTAAAGGTGGCGTCTGTTTTGGTCGCCTCGCCTTTGAACTGCTCGATGAGGTTACGATTGGTCGGTGGATTCAGGTTCCAGATCGACCATGCCACGAGAAATACAACCAGTGCCCACTTCCAGGAATTATTACGCTTCATGAGAATTAAGTTTCAGAGGATTCACTGCCGCCGCGTTCCGTGACGTCGGAAATGGCAGATTTCAAAATTTCAAGTTTGGTATCGGCGGAGCGGATGGAAACGCTTTTTTCTTTGACGGTCACAACCGTACCAATGATTCCGCTGGTGGTCAGGACTTTGTCGCCGGATTTGATTTGCTTGAGCAGTTCGGTGTGTTGCTTGGCCTTCTTTTGTTGAGGACGAATCAGGATGAAGTAGAAGACAACAATCATCAGGATGAACGGAAACATCTGCATGTAAAACGGAGCCGCTTTTCCGGGCTCGCCCGATGGGTTTGCCGGTTGGCCCATCGCTAAAATCATCGTCGTCAAAGTGTCATTCATATCTGGTTTATTGAGCCGTTCAATCTATGGATCGAAGTCCGTTTGGCAAGCCAAACATTGGTCAAATCTCCGCTGCCAGAAACGTTACCCGCGATCGTCCACAATCAGCGAATGCTTGACGCGCGAGGATAAAATTTTCCGAGACGGAATGTAGTTGGCAATAAATTCCTGGCGAAATTCGCCGAAGGTTCCTGCGGCAATGTGCTTCCGGATGTCCGCCATTACGTCCAGATACATTTGCGAATTATGAACGCTGACCATGCGCAGACCGAGAATCTCATTGACGTTGAGCAAGTGCCGGAGATAGGCGCGTGAAAAATTTTTGCAAGCGTAACATTCGCAGCCTTCTTCGATGGGACGAAAATCACTTTTTACCGCACCGCCTTTGACATTGTAAGTGCCTTTGCGCGTGAAGGCCGTTCCGTTGCGGGCCACGCGGGTCGGCAAAACGCAATCGAACATATCCACGCCGCGTGCGACCAGTTCGACCAGTTGGGCCGGTGTGCCAAGCCCCATGGCGTAGCGGGCTTTGTTCGCGGGCAAAAAGGGTTCGGTCATTTCAACGGCTTGCATCATTTCGTGTTCCGGTTCGCCGACACTGACGCCGCCGATGGCATGGCCATCAAAATCCATCGCGGTGATTTCTTTGGCGCAGGATTCGCGCAGCGCGGGATTATTCGCGCCCTGCACAATTCCAAAAACCATTTGGCCTTCGGCGCGCGGTTGCTCGCGACACTCCTTCGCCCAGCGGATGGTCCGCTCGACCGCACCATGGAGCTCCTTGGAAGTGCAACCGTGCGGAGGACATTCGTCAAAACACATCGCGATGTCGGAACCGAGAATGCGTTGAATTTCCATCGCTTCCTTCGGCCCAAGAAAAAGCGGCGACCCATCAAGATGCGATCGAAATTCCACCCCGTGCGCTTTGATTTTTCGAATTTTCGCCAGGCTGAAAACTTGAAACCCGCCGCTATCAGTGAGGATCGGCAAACTCCAGTTGATAAATTTATGAAGCCCACCTGCCGCTTGGATGATTTCCATTCCAGGGCGGATGTTCAAATGATAGGTGTTGCCGAGAATGATTTGCGTTTTCATTTCCAACAATTCACGAGGGTCAAGCGCCTTGACGCTCCCTTGCGTTCCGACCGGCATGAACACCGGGGTATCAATCGTGCCATGAGCCGTGGTGAGCCGTCCGAGCCGCGCTTTGGAACTGGAATCGGTTTTCAGTAATTCAAACATCGCCGCGAAATTAGCCATGAAACTGCTTCTTCGGAAAGAACTTCTGGATGGCTTCTCCGTTTTGGTCACGATGGCGTGGCATTTGCTCAAGTTCCATCACTTGAGTTGAAAATCCTCATTTTGGAAAATAACGGCGAAAGTATTGGGAACAAATTATGGAAACGAACCGGGCGGGCTTGTTTTTCGACAGCGCAATCCAAGTTTTAGGCAATTCAAGCAGCTTTGTTAGTTTAAGGAGTTGGGAAGTAGAAAATTTTAAAATGATTTTAGCCAGAAAACCGATTCGCATTTTGTTCGTGGAGAATTCTCCCGAAGACATTGCGCTGACCTTGTGCGAACTGCGTCGCGGCGGATTTGAGCCGATGGTCGATCAAGTCCAAACCGCCGAGGCGATGCGTACTGCTTTGGAAAAAGAAGTGTGGGACGTAATTCTCTGCGACCATTCCCTCCCCCATTTCAACTCCACCGAGGCGCTGCAGATTTTTAAGGAATCAAAGCAGGAAATTCCTTTTGTCATTATTTCTGGAACGCTTGAGGAGGAATGTGTAGCGCAGGCGATGCGCGCCGGTGCCGACGATTATTTGAGCAAAAACAACATGGTGCGGTTGGTTCCGGTTATTGAACGCGAACTGCGCCAAATGGAATTGCGCCGCGAACATCGTAGAGCCGAAGAATCCATCCAGCGCAGCCACATCCAAACGATTCGCTACCAGGAAACGCTTTTGCGGCTTTCCTCGCTGGCCAAGCCTGATTTTGAAATCGCATTAAACGAAATTTTAAAAACGGATGCAGAAACTTTGGAGCTGGAGCGCGTCAGCTTTTGGTCATTGCAAAAAAACTGCGATCTCATTATTTGCGAGTCGCTCTACCTGAAAAGCAGCGGTCGGCGGGAACGCGGCATGGAACTACGCAAGGCCGATTACCCACGGTATTTCGACAGCATGGAAACCAGTCCACTCATCGTCGCCGATGATGCGCAAAAGGACTCGCGCACCTTTGAATTTGCCGAAAATTATCTGAAGCCGCTTGGAATTACTTCCATGCTCGATGTCCCCGTCTGGCTGGAAGGAAAATTGGCCGGCGTTGTCTGCCATGAACATGTCGGCGAAAAGCGCAATTGGAGTGAAGCCGATCAAAAATTCGCCGTGTCAATTGGGCACATGGTGGCACTCGCGCTCGGGGAACAAAAACGAAAACAGGCCGAAACAGCGCTGCAACGTTCCCAACAGGATTACGAATCGCTCGTCAACTCATTGGAAGGAATTGTCTGGGAGGCTGACGCGCAAACCTTTCAGTTTACATTCGTCAGCCAAGAAGCCGAACGATTGCTCGGCTATCCATTGCACCGCTGGAAAGACGAACCGACCTTTTGGAGCGATCACATTCACCCGGAAGATCGTGATTGGGCGGTAGAATTGTGCTCCTCCTCCACCGCTCGCGGAGAAGATCACTCCTTCGAATATCGAATGATTGCAGCCGATGGCAGATCCGTTTGGTTGCGGGATCTAGTTAAAGTTTTCAACGAAAACGGCAAACCAAAAAAAATGCGCGGGGTAATGGTGGAAATTACGCAACTCAAAGAAGCGGAATCCGCTTTGCGCGAAAGCGAATCGCAACTCCGATCCATCGTCGAAACCACTCCCGAATGCGTGAAGATAATCGACCGCGACGGCAACCTTCTGCAAATGAACCAAGCGGGGTTGGAAATGGTGGAATGCAGCGACTTGAATTTGATCCGAGGCAAATCGGTAATGAGTATTATCGCCGCTGAACATCGAGACGCTTTCCGCCAACTCAATGAAAAAGTCTGCAATGGTGAACGCGTCTCACTTCAATTTGAAATCGTTGGCTTGCGCGGCGGCCGGCGCTGGTTGGAAACCAACTCTGCTCCGATCCGAAATCCTTCTGATGGCACGCTACGCCACTTAGGAATTACCCGTGACATCACGGCGGTAAAGCGCTCCGAAATCCGCCAGCAGGTCTTCGCTTCTTTAATGCAGAACTTGAATTCAGCGACCCATCCAAAAGAAGCTGCTAGAATTATTTCGGAATCCGCCGAAAAACTTCTGGGCTGGGACGCATGCAGCTTCGATTTGTATTCAGCCGAACCACCCAAGCTCCAACCCATCCTCAATCTGGACACGATTGACGACCAACATGTAGAGGTTTCCGCAGTTCCTAAAATTTATGACCCGAATCCATTCACGATAAGCGTAATCAACGAGGGTGGAAAATTGATCCTGCGCGACGGCACGTCGGAAAATCCGGAAAAGTTTATTCCCTTTGGCAACCCGAGCCTTTCCGCTTCCCTCATTTTTGTTCCCGTTCGAAATGGAACTCAAGTCACCGGCATCCTTTCCATTCAAAGCTACAAAACAAATGCTTATCGCGCGGAAGATGTCGAGGTTTTGCAATCTTTAGCCGACCATTGCGGCGGAGCTTTGGAACGAATTGCCGCCCAGGAAGCGCAAAGGCAGTTGATGGACACAGTGGAAATTCAGCACAAAAGATTGGACGACATGCTCGCCAATGTGCCCGGGGTAGTTTGGGAAGCGTGGACCGATCCAGACGGTCAGCAGGTGAATTTTACCAACAAATACATCGAAAAATTACTGGGCTATACTTCGGAAGAATGGGTCAACACCCCTAGTTTTTGGATGTCAATCGTGCATCCGGAAGACTGGGAACGCGTCGCGCAAAAAAGTTCCGAAATTCTGGAGCGAGCCGGTCAAGGCACGGACAAATTTCGCTGGATCGCCAAAGACGGACGCGTGGTGTGGGTTGAAGCGCAATTCAAAGCAATTTGCGACCCGAGCGGGAAACCCATTGGCCTCTGCGGTGTCACGATCGACATTTCCGAACGGCTCGAACTGGAAACGCAGTTGCGACAGTCGCAAAAAATGGAATCCGTCGGCCAGCTCGCAGGGGGAATCGCGCATGACTTCAATAATATTCTGACCGTGATCCAAGGACACAGTTCCTTGTTGCGCAGCTCGGATAATTTAACCGAATTTCAAAATGAATCCGCCGAGCAAATCGCTTTAGCAGCGGACCGCGCCGCAAATCTCACGCGCCAACTTTTAACCTTCAGCCGACGACAAGTCATGCAAACCCGCGCGTTGGATCTGAATGAAGTGGTCAATAATTTCATCAAAATGCTGCGGCGCGTTGTGGGCGAAGATATTTCGCTGCAAGTCAATTACTCTCCCAGCACCCCGATGGTTTATGCCGATTCGGGGATGATGGAACAATTGCTCATGAATCTGGCGGTCAATTCTCGGGACGCCATGCCCAAAGGCGGACGACTGACCATCGAGACTTCCACGCTGTTGATCGACCACACTTTTACGCAGCAAAATTCAGAAGCCTTGCTGGGCGAAGCAATCTGCATAACGGTCAAAGATACAGGTTGCGGAATTTCTCCTGAAAATCTGACGCGAATTTACGAGCCGTTTTTCACGACCAAAGGCGTCGGCCAAGGAACCGGCCTCGGTCTGGCGACGGTTTATGGAATCGTCAAACAACATCGCGGATGGATCAAAGTGGAGAGTGAAGTCGGAAAAGGAACAACGTTCCAAATATTCATTCCTGCCAGCAAAGAAGCAAAAAATTCTCCTAAAACCACGACTGCCCCGACAGCCGTGCGCGGCGGAACCGAGACTATTTTACTGGTTGAAGATGAATTGCCGGTACGAAATCTCGTCGGACAGATCCTTAAACAATTTGGATATTCCGTGTTGGAAGCCGATTCCGGCGTGACCGCCTTGAAAGTCTGGAAACAAAATCGCGACAAAATTCATCTGCTGCTAACGGACATGGTGATGCCTGACGGAATGACAGGACGAGATCTCGCGGAAATCGTGCAGTTTGATCAACCTGAGATAAAAGTTATTTTCACCAGCGGTTACAATGCGGAAATTGTCGGCAAAGATTTTAATCTCCACGACGGATTAAACTTCCTGCAAAAGCCGTATCAGCCCAAGAAATTAGCCAAAGCCGTGCGCGATTGTTTGGATGGCGTCGCAATTACTGTTTAAGCAACGCCAGAATTTCTGCAACGGCTTCGTCCTGCTTGATTAATTTCATTTCCCCACCGCGTTTTTTCAATTCGATTTCGCCATTTGCCAGAGACTTTTCTCCAATGGCGATGCGAATTGGAAAACCAACCAAATCGGCGTCTTTAAATTTCACGCCGGGGCGATCGTCGCGGTCGTCCAAAATCACATCGACACCTCGCGCGGAAAGGTCAGCGTAAATTTTTTCCGCGAGAATCATGACTGCGCTTTCCTTTACGACGCCGAGGGGTGTAATGCAAACCTGATACGGTGCCACGCTCAACGGCCAAATAATTCCGTCCTTGTCGTTGGATTGCTCGATGACGGCTTGCATTGTCCGCGTTACGCCGATGCCGTAACAACCCATCACCGCAGGTTGTTGTTTGCCGGATTCATCTAGGAAAAGCGCGTTCAAGGCTTCGGTGTATTTCGTGCCGAGTTTGAAGACGTGACCCACTTCGATGGCGCGGCGAATCTTGAGCGGTTGGCCGCATTTAGCGCACGCTTCGCCCAATTGAACGAGCCGCAAATCCGCAAACTGCTTGGTCGTGATATCTCGCTCAATGGAAACGTTTTTCAAATGAAAACCATTTTCATTTGCGCCCGTTATCATCGAAGTTGCTCCGCGTAAAATTTCGTCTGCGTAAATTGGAAACTCTTTTATCCCCACTCCGCCCAAACTTCCCGGATACGCTTTCAACGCTGCAAAAATTTCGTCGGCAGTCGCCGCGCGGAAAGTGGCTGTGCCCAAAGCGCCCACCAATTTCGCTTCATTTAATTGATGATCGCCGCGTAGCAAAATCAAAACAGGTTTGTCCACCACGATATAAACTAGCGTTTTGATTTGTTGTGTGGCCGGAATATTCATCGCTTTAGCCAAAGAATCGATGCTCTTGAGATTTGGCGTGGCGAATTTTTCAGGGGCGCCGTCAACTTTTGGGAATTCAACTTTGGTTGTATTTGAAACGGCTTTCTCAACATTCGCTGCGTAACCGCACCCATCGCAATAAACCACTTCGTTCTCTCCCGTCTCAGCGGGAACCATAAACTCGTGGGAAAATTTTCCACCCATCACACCGGTATCGGCCTCGACCGGAAATGCCTTCAAACCGCATCGCTGAAAAATCCGCGTGTAGGCGTCATACATTTTTTGATAACTGACCTGCGCCGTTTCATCGCTCACGTCAAAGCTGTAGGCGTCCTTCATGATGAATTCTTTGGCGCGCATCAACCCGAAGCGCGGACGAATCTCGTCACGAAATTTAGTCTGAATCTGATAGAAATTTTTCGGCAATTGGCGATAAGAATTAATTTCACCTGCCACCATCGTGGTAATGACTTCTTCGTGCGTTGGGCCAAGAATCCATT
>JBKJOZ010000259.1:0-10943 GCA_046595315.1 Limisphaerales bacterium | reverse complement strand
AGAAGATTTGCGAGCGGATCCAGATGCGTTTGTTGCGCAAGACGTGTTGGCGCGCGAAAAATTGAATCGCTATTTTAGCAGCGGCAGCACTGGAACTCCCATCACGGCGATTTGCACACGGGACGCGCATCGCCGCTTCATGGCCGCGCGCGAGGCTCGCTCGTTTGGTTGGGCCGGTTCGACGGTACGCGCGCCTCGGTCGATGATTGGCGGACGCATGGTGGTTCCAAAAAGCGACGCGCGCCCGCCGTTTCATCGCTACAATTTCGCGGAACAACAGGTGTATTTCTCCGCGTATCACATCGCTCCAAGGCACGTGGGCGAGTATGTCAAAGGCTTCAACCAACATCGGCCTCGGTTGCTGACCGGTTACGCGAACTCGTATTTTCTGTTGGCGCGGATGATGAACGGGCAGGGGATCACGCTGGATTACAAACCGGACGCATTGGTGCTTTGTTCGGAAAAATTAACACCGCCCATGAAGGAGGAAATTCAAAGGGCTTTTCGCGCGCGCGCCTTCGAGGAATACGGTGCGGTGGAGAATTGCGTTCTCGCGACTGAGTGTGAAAAAGGCAGTTTGCACGTCAGCCCCGATTTCGGCGTGATGGAAATTGTGGATGAAAATGATCAGCCGGTTGCGCCGGGCGTTGAAGGAAAAATTCTCTGCACAAGTTTGCTCAATAAAGCCCAACCGCTCATCCGTTACGAAATCGGCGATGTCGGGATCTTGTCGGAAAAAAAGTGTGGGTGTGGCCGCGATCACCTTCCCGTTTTGCAGGAAATTGTTGGGCGATTGGAAGATGTGGTGGTGGGAATCGATGGCCGCGAGCTGGTTCGTTTTCACGGCGTCTTCATTGATTTGCCCGGCGTGTTGGAAGGACAAGTTATTCAGGAAACGCTCCACCAATTTACGGTCAAAATCGTCGCAGAGAAAAAACTCGGACGGCGAAGTGAGGAATTAATTCGTCAGCGTTTTGCAGAACGGCTTGGGCCGGTCGCGGTGAAGATCGAGCAAGTTTCAGAAATTCCACGAACCGAACGCGGAAAATTTCGCGCGGTGATTTCCAAGTTGCCCGATCATCCACGACGCCCTCAAACGGAAATGAGTCCCGCATGAACGCCACCTTCTCCTCCATCGAGGATTATTTTCCGGTCGAAATAGCGAAGGAAGATTTTCCGTTCGTCAGCGTGATCATGCCGGTTTTCAATGAGGAAAAATTTATCGAACGCAGCCTGGTCGCCGTGTTGGAACAGGATTATCCGTCGGACAAATTGGAAATCATCGTGGCGGATGGAATGTCTTCGGATCAGACGCGGGAGATTGTTCGGTTTATGGAGGCGCATTTTCCGAACGTTCGTTTGATTGATAATCCCGAGCGAATTGTTCCAACCGGATTGAATCGGGCGATTGCGGCCGCGCGCGGGGAAATCATCGTGCGTCTCGATGGCCATTGTGAATATCCAAAAAATTACGTCAGGAAAGTGGTGGAGTTGCGACAAGAATTGGGAGCCGACACGGTCGGCGGAGTTCTGGTGCCGACCGGATTGAGCTACGCCGGGAAATCGGTTGCGGCGGCGTATCACTCGCCGATTGGGCTTGGGAGCACTGCGCTCAAGGCTTCGGAAGTGAGCGAGCGCGTTCGCGAAGTGGACACGGTTCATGGCGGCTGCTGGAAACGCGAACGACTGCTTGCGGTGGGCGGTTTTGACGAAGAGATGGTGCGCAATCAGGATGACGAATTGAGTTTTCGGTTGCGAAAAAATAGCGGGAAAATTTTTCAAACGCTTGCCGTCCCCGTCAAATATCACGTGCGCGACAGTTTTAAAAAATTGTTCCTGCAATTTGCGCAGTACGGCTACTGGAAGGTGCGCGTCGTGCGAAAACATCCGCAACAAGCCAGCCCTCGGCACGTCGTTCCCGCGCTTCTGGTCCTGACGATTTTCACAACCGCAATCCTTGGTTTATTTTTCCAATTTGCATTGTGGGCGTTCGTCGGATTTTTCGGATTTTATTTCGCGACGGTGGCGATGGTTTCAGGAATTCAAGCGTGGCGAGGAGAGAAAAGATTGTGGCCCGGAATCGTCTTCGCGCTAATGGCGATTCATTTTGGCTATGGAATTGGTTTTATCCTCGGTTGCGCGCGCGCGGCTTTCGGTCAATTGCCGACGGATAAAATTTTCGAGCGCGTCACCCGTTAAAAAAATGAGCCGGCCAACGTTTTAAAAACGTTGGCCGGCTTTGGGTTAAGTTTTTTTAGATAGTCGGTTGTGCCAATGCGCTGGATTGCACCGTGACTGTGACCGTTCCGCTGGCAATTCCACCCTGTCCGTCTGTGACGGTGTAAGTGAACGTGTCGGTTCCGACGAATCCCGCTTTTGGCGTGTAGCTGATGGAGCCGTTGCTCAGAACCGTAGTGCCATTTTGCGCGGCGCTCACGGCCGTGATGGCTAAGGGTTCATCAAACAGTGCGATGTCGTTCTTCAACAAATCCGTCGCAGCAATGAGCTTGGTCGAATTTGCCGGAGCGGTAATCGAATCAGCCACCACTGTTACGTCCGCCGGGACATATTTGGTGTCAGTGGTGATCACGATTCGATCGATACCAGCTGCGGTTTCCCGACCACGAACCACGATCGTATGTTTGCCTTGTGTCAGGCTGAAAGTGCGCGGGTTGAGCGTCAAAGGCGCTCCTCCGTTGCGGCCGTTGACTTGTGTCCATTGCCATTTCGGGGAGTTGATTCCTTCGGTGGCGTCATAAACGTCTTCCTTGCCATCCACCGAGATGAAGAAGGAATCACTGGCGTAGGAACTGCCGAGCACTTTGCACCAAACGATATAGGTATCCGTTTTCGGAATGTCCACGGTGTAGGTTGCGGTTCCTGCGTTTGCGGTGGTGCTCGAAAGATATTTCCGAGTCGGCACTTGCGCATCAGTCGCCACCGTCATTGGCGCAACGATCACGCCCGCTTCTGCTTCGAGTCCAAGATGGACTTGCGGCGGGACCTGCACGTTGACCGTAACAATTGCTGTGCTGGTGCCGCCGTCGCTGTCGCCCACGGTGTAGTTGAACGTATCAGCTCCGATGAAACCAATTTTCGGTGTGTAACTGATGGAGTTGCTGCTCAACACCACGGTTCCGTTTGGCGCCGTGCCAACCGATTTAATCGTCAGATCGCCTGGGAACATCGCTACGTCATTGCGCAACAGGTCCACCGCAGGAATCTGATTCGCCTGACCTGGGAACGCCGTCACCGTATCGGCCACAGCCGTGATATTTTTTGTGGGAACATAATCACGATCATTCGTGACCACGAACCGATCCAAACCAGCTTGCACTTCGCGACCGCGAACGACGATCGTGTGTTTGCCTTGCGACAAACTTAAGGTGCGCGGGTTGAGCGTCAATGGCGCTCCACCGCTACGACCATTGAGTTGCACCCATTGCCAGTCAGGACTGTTCCTGCCTTCGCCGGCGTCAAACACGTCTTCTTGTCCGTCCACGGAAACGAAGAACGAATCGTTGGCGTAATTAGGGACCAACACTTTGGCGACGAGGTAATAAATATCCGTTTTCGGAATATCGACCGTGTAGGAAACCGTTCCTTGATTTGCAACGGTCGTCCAAACGGAACGCTGCGCTTGCGTGTTGGTGACTACCGTCATCGGCGTGACGATCGTTCCTGATTCTGCTTCCACGCCCAGATAAATTTTATCGGTCGTGTTGGTCGTCGTGTTCGTTCCGCCGCCACTGCTCGGCGTAATGGTCAAACCGAAACTAGTGCTGGAGCTCAAAGTTCCGTCGCTCACGACCAAAGTAATCGTGGCAACACCCGTCTGGTTCGTAACCGATTTGATCGCGACGGTGCGATTGGTTCCGCTTCCACCCAATACGATGTTCGCATTCGGAACAAGACTCGTGCTGGATGAAGTCGCCACCAACGTGAGGCTAGTTGCAGCAGTTTCTTTATCGCTCACCGTGAAACCAATCGGACTGGTGGTCGCGCCGGCCACGATGGTTTGTGCCGCTATGGTTGAGATGATTGGTTTCGTATTTACGGCCGTTGCCACCGTTATACCGAAGGTCGTCGTCGTGGAATTTGTTCCGTCGCTGACTTTAATTGTGATGGTGGATGTACCTGATTGATTGGCTCCAGGCGCAACCGTGATGGTGCGATTGGTGCCGCTTCCACCCAAAAAGAGGTTCGCGTTCGGGACCAGTGTCGTGTTCGACGACGTCGCCGTCACGGCCAGATTGCTGGCTGCGGTTTCCTTGTCGCCCACCGTGAACGGAAGCGCTGCGGTCGCCGTGTTTTGATTCACCGTTTGCGCGGCAATACTGGAAACGGTCGGAGCCGTATTGGTCGCAGGAGGAGTCGTCGTGCTGCCCGCTTTTTTCATGATCACGAACACACCGAATTCGGGGAACGTGGAAACGGGGGTGGCAAAATTTAATCCCACCGGTTTCGCGACGGTGCGACCGCTCGTTGGGATGGAAATTGGACTGCCGCCGTAAGTTCCGGTAATGACATCACCGTAGAAGTTCTGCGAATTGTGCAGTTCATATTGGTCCCCGGAAACCAAACCGATTCCCGACACATCCACACTCACGCTGCTGAGCTTTTGGTAATTGTAGATAATGATATTTGCGCGACCCGGTTCGTATTGATTTGGGCGAACCGAAATCGTGTTTGAGGTCGGCTTGGCCGCGAGATACGAGTTATTCGGGAAACTGCCTTGGTTAAGACTGACCGTGCCGCCAGCGAATGTGTTGCCAGTCATTTGCAGGCCGTTATTGACCGAAGCAAATTGCACGCTCGTGCCAAAGAAGTTGTCGCGCACGATCCCATTTTGGGTGCCGCCGGTGTAACCGATATTGGAATCTGACGACGTGCCCATCGTGTCGTAAATGTAGTTTTTGATGAGCGAAGGATTTTGGGCCAGGCCTTGATAAGCGCCGACCAAAAGATTCGCCTGATGTTTCGCAGCCAAATTGCAGTTCATGAAAAACGCGTTGCCTTCCAATTTGAAATTGTCAGCCACGCCGGTCGGGCCATTTCCAGTCGCCTGAAAACCGAGGGCAAGGTTTTCGAAAAACAAACTGTCTTTAACCGTTTTTGTGTAGGGCACGGAATTCTGGCCATAAAGCCCGTGTCCGTGTGCGCGATCCGGCGCTTGCCAACCGTTGTAATAGGAAAGACAGCCGTAGATTTCGGCGTCTTGCGCGGCGATGTTCACGCCGATACCGCCACCGATTGAATCATGCACCACGAGGTTGATCAGTTTCACGTTCGGGGCTTGCAGGTCGAATCCGCTGACGCAGAGGTCAGTCGATTTTCCGTCATAATTAAACGTCCAATCAGTCGGAAACGGCCCGAGTTCAGCCGAGAGCCGATCGGTGTTGGAATTCAGAATTTCAAATCCCCAATAATTTACCCAGCCACCGGAGTTTTGCATGATGTTGCCATCAATCGTGGCACGTTCGCCGGGATATTGGCGAACGGTAATTGGCGCGCCACTGGTGCCCGTCAAATAACTAATAAATTTTGTGACACGGTTAGAAAGCCGATGGGTTCCGCCGCGCAGCCAAATCGTATCGCCAGGTTTTACACTCGACGGATGATTCAAAGCGGTTTGGAGATCCCATGGACTGCTGATGCTGCCAGCGGCCGATGATGATCCGGTTGGAGCCACATAAAATTCTGCGGCCTTAAGACTCATCGTTGTGGCCACGGCCAACATCGAAAAGAAGAGTTTCATTTTTGTTAATCTCATTGCGAACGGTTGAGCCAGCGCCATGCCACTTTTGCGTTAAAGTCGAAAAAATTTCCTTTTAGGTGGGCAGAAAAATTTGAGAAGAGGTCCAAAGCACCCGCTCGTAACGTTAGCGTCCGTCGGCGGGACGATTGTGTCTCAAAACTGGAAATCGATTACTACGAGGAACTTGTACGGTTGGTGCAGTGGCCGACGCTTATTTTTACCGCCTGAATGCTTGTCACAAATAACAGCCTATGAACGACCTTAATAGATTAGTCTCATCGCTTTCTCCCGAGAAACGGGTCTTGTTGGAAAAACGGTTACTCATGAAAAATGCGCGTGTTCCCGAACGCACGCCCAGTCAAAGCGGTCCGCGCCCGCTCTCGTTTGGACAGGAAAGTTTGTGGTTCTTCGATCAACTTGATTCCAACCGGCCGGTTTACAATTTCCCGCAAGCCATGCGACTTCGCGGTCGGCTCCAGGTCGAAGCCTTGCGTCAGGCTTTTGAAACGATTGTGCATCGGCACGAATCGCTCCGGACAAATTTTATTTCAGCCAACGATCGTCCGACGCAAATGGTTTCTGACAAAAAAAGTTTTGCTTTGCCCGTGATTGATTTGAGCGCCCAGCCTGAAGCCGATTGCGCGCGCGAAATCGAGTGCGGGATTGAGCGGGAAGCACGGCGTTCATTTAATCTGGCTGAGGATCTGATGCTCCGAGCCTGCCTGTTCAAACGCAGCGGTGAAGAGCATGTTTTATTAGTATCCATTCACCACATCGCCGCCGATGCCTGGTCACTTAATTTGCTGAACGCGGAATTGACAGCGCTCTATGAAAGTTTTTGCGGAGGCAAACCGTCGCCCCTGCCTGCACTGGAATTTCAATACAGCGATTTTGCCCTCCTCCAGCGGGAACAATTTCAGGGCGAACGGGCCGCCCAACAAATTGGGTATTGGAGAGAGCAACTCGCCGGTGAACTGCCGGTGCTGGAATTGCCGACCGACCGACCGCGCCCCATGCAGCAAAATTTCCATGGCGCATTAAAACGTTTCAAATTTCCCATCGCACTGTTGCCGTCCTTGAACGAATTGAGCCGTCGGGAAGGCGTGTCGGTTTACGCCCTGACGCTGGTTGCGCTCAACATTTTGCTGCAACGGTATTCGAGACAAGACGACATTCGGGTGGGTTCGCCTCTGTCCACCCGCAACCAAACCCAAACGGAAAAACTCATCGGTTACTTTCTAAATACCGTGGTGTTGAGGAGCGATCTTTCCGGCAACCCGACGTTTCAGGAATTGTTGCGCAAAATACACGGCAACATTCTCGGTGCGTTGACCCATCCAGACGTGTCATTGGAGCGGCTCGTCGAAGAACTAAAAGTGCCCCGCCACGCCGGTCGCAATCCACTGGTCGAAGTGCTTTTTCAATATCTCCCTGCGCCGCCACAGTTGCCGAAGTTCCATGGATTAACCGTCGAGCTGCGGCCCGTGGATAACGAGACGGCCCATTTCGATCTGACGCTGACGTTGTGCAACGACGGCGATGGCCTGATGGCAGAAGTCGAATACAACACCGATCTGTTTGATGCCGCCACCATTGACCGGATGCTCGGCCATTACCAAATTTTGTTGGAAGCAATTGTGTTAAATCCCGCAGAAAAAATTGCAGATTTGCCCCTTTTGACGACGGAGGAAAAACAACAACTTTTAGTCGAATGGAACGAGACGGCGGTTCCGTTTCCGACGGAACTTTCCATCGTGGACCTTTTTGAAAAACAGGTCGCCGCCACTCCCGAAGCCGTTGCCGTAATTTTTGAGCAGGAACAATTGACCTATCGCGAGTTGAACGAAAAAGCGAATCGCCTCGCGCGCCGCCTGAAAAATCTGGGCGTTCAACCCGAGGATCTGGTCGGCATTTGCATGGACCGTTCCATTGAAATGTTGGTCGCGGTTCACAGTGTCCTCAAAGCCGGCGCGGCATTTTTGCCATTGGATCCGGATTATCCGCAGGACCGATTGCGATTCATGTTGGACGATGCGCAGGCACCCGTGGTGCTGACGATGGAGCGTCTGGCCGCAAGCGTAAATTTTGGCCAGAGAAAAACGGTTTGCCTCGATGCGCCGGAAACCGTCGCGGCGGAATCGGATGATAATCTCGCCCGCAAACCAAGCCCGGAACAATTGGCCTACGTGATTTACACTTCCGGTTCCACCGGCCAACCCAAAGGTGTGATGATTTCTCACAGCGCAATCTGCAATCAACTTTTTTGGATGCAGAGTTGTTTTCCGCTCGATGGAAAGGACCTCATTTTACAGAAAACTTCGTTCAGTTTTGATGTGGCCGTGTGGGAACTTCTGGCACCGGTTCTGACGGGCGCAGCATTGGTGATGGCAAGGCCGGGAGGACAGCGCGACGCCGCCTATTTGGCCGAATTGATCGCCGAAAAAAATATCACCATTTTACAAAACGTTCCTTCCACGTTGCGCGCGTTGCTGGAAGAACCAGAATTTAAAAAGTGTAAATCGTTGAAATATGTCCTCTGCGGTGGCGAGAAAATGCCTGCAGAATTACCGCAACAGTTCGCCTCCGTTTCAAACGCCGTGTTGTCCAACAATTATGGCCCGACCGAATCGGCCATCGACGCCACGTTCTGGATTTGTCCTCGCGGAAAAAGCCGGAGCAATCTCCCGATTGGACGGCCGATTGCGAATACCGAAATTTACCTGCTCGACTCGCATCTCCAACCCGTGCCCATCGGCGTGCCGGGTGAATTGTGCGTGAGCGGACGCGGTTTGGCGCGCGGCTATTTGCGGCGACCGGAATTGACGGCGGAAAAATTCATTCGCCATCCGTTCCACAAAAATTCCGCAGGGCGACTTTACAAAACGGGCGATCTGGCGCGTTACCTTCCTGACGGCAACATCGAATATCTTGGGCGCATCGATCATCAGGTGAAAGTCCGCGGCTTCCGCATCGAACTGGGCGAAATCGAAACTGTTTTGCGGGCGTGTTCTGGCGTGCGCGAAGCCGTGGTCACGGCGCGCGCCGATGGCTCTGGAGAAAATCGTCTGGCAGCCTATTGGGTTGCCTCTGAAAAACCGGTGCCGACTGAAGCGGAATTGCGCGTTTTTCTGAAAACTAAATTGCCTCAATTCATGGTTCCTTCGGCCTTCGTTGCGATGGAAGCGTTGCCTCGGAACGCCAGTGGCAAACTGGATTGGAAAGCATTGCCCGCGCCCGATTATCAGCCCGCTCCTTCGCAGTTTGTTGCGCCGCGCACGTCCTTGGAGCAGGGGTTGGCGCAAATCTGGTGCGAGGTTTTGGAAATCCAGCAAGTCGGCATCCACGATAATTTTTTTGAACTCGGTGGCCATTCCCTCCTGGCAGCACGAGCCGTTTCACGAGTGCGCAGACTGAACAACGTTAGCTTGGGCCTTCGCGATTTTTTCCAATCACCGACTGTCGCTGGCATCAGCGCTCTTTTGGAAAAACAAGGTTCGCAGAATTCAGATGTAACTCTTCCGCCGCTCACACCGCTGGCCCGAAACACCAAAACAGCCGGGATGATAGTCGGTCTAATCCACGTTGGTTTTTCTGACTTCACGCAGTTCGCGCCGCAACTTTTTTGCTGAAGCCGATTGCTGGTAAAAATAAGCAATCCAGTGGTCGTGAATTACAGCCATCCCCGATTGTTGCTCGCTTTGTCCTGAAGCAGTTTAGAAGGGCAATTTGCCGCAGGGACCGTCCCATTTTTCATTATGTTTAATCCACTCAATACAGTTGCTCAGCCGCGAACCGATGCAGAATTGTCCCCTGATGACGACCCCTCGTTTACGGCATCCTTCGCTCAACAACGTCTCTGGTTTCTCCAACAACTCGACCCGGAAAGTCCGGCATACAATATTCCAGCGCAGGCGCAAATTACCGGCGAACTTGATCCGCAGATTTTGCAAAAAGCGTTGAACGAAATTGTTCAGCGGCATGAGCCCTTGCGCACCACCTTCCGGAGGGACGGTGATAATTTAATGCAGGTCATCACTCCGTCCGTTTCTTTGGAAATGGGCGAGGTTGATTTGAGCTGTTTGCCAGAACCACAGCGATGGGAAACGCTCACGAAACTCGTCCGAGACGATGCGATGAAACCGTTTGATCTGGCGCGTGATTCAGTCATCCGCACACAGTTGTTTCGTCTCGCTCCACACGACCATGTTCTCGCGCTCAATATCCATCACATCGCCGCGGATGGCTGGTCCTTCTCGATATTTTTCCGGGAATTGGCCGTTTTATACGAAGATTTTTCCAAAGGCCAAACCTCTTCGCTTCCGAATCTTGAAATTCAATATGCTGATTTCGCAGCGTGGCAGCGGCAATTATTGCAAGGCAATGTCCTGGCGCAAAAACTTAGATACTGGAAAAAGCAATTAGCCGACGTGCCTTTGCTGGTGGAATTTCCGCTCGATCATCCGCGTCCGGCCAGCCCGTCCTCCCGGGGCGCGCGCGTTGACTTTAATTACAAAAAATCACTGGCCGATTCCCTGAAAGTGATCGGGCAAAAGGAAGGATGCAGTTTGTTCATGGTATTGCTCGCCGCGTTTCAAACTTTGGTCATGCGTTGCAGCGGGCAAAAGGATGTCGTGATCGGTTCGCCCACCGGCATTCGCATCACTTCAGAAGTGGAAGATTTGATCGGCTGTTTTCTAAACACCCTGGCGTTCCGCACCGATTTATCGGGCAATCTCACTTTCCGCGAACTGCTGGGACGCGTCCGCAACGTGGCGTTGGACGCGTATGATCATCAAGAGCTGCCCTTGGACCGGATCGTCGAAGAACTAAAAGTGCCACGCCATGCCGGATGGAATCCACTCTTCCAAATTCTCTTCCAGTTTTTGTCCGTGCCTGCGCATGCCAGTGAGTTCAGTGGGCTGACTTTGAAACGATTGCCCGCAATTGGAAATAAAACCGCCAAGTTCGATTTGAACATTACTTTGGAGGAAACGACCGACGGTTTAAGAGGCGACGTGGAATACCGCACCGATCTTTTTGAGCGCGCCACCATCGACCGGATGGTTAGTCACTACCAGGTTTTGCTTGATTCAATTGTGCAGAATCCTGACCAGAAAATTGGTTCCCTGCCACTGTTGCGTGACACTGAAAAACGCGAACTTCTCGTGGAATGGAATGACAACGC
>JBKJOZ010000186.1:0-2633 GCA_046595315.1 Limisphaerales bacterium | reverse complement strand
TCGATGATTTCGCGCACGGTGCCAGCCTTGGACTTCACCGGAAAAGTGCAGGGATAACAGCCGAGGCTGCGATAGCGTTCGCCTTTTTCGTTCGCGTAATAAAGCGGGCTGACCGTGATGTTTTCGCGCTCGATATATTCCCAAATATTCAGCTCCGTCCAGTGAAGCAATGGATGAATGCGGATATGCGTATCTTTATCGAAATCCGTTTTGAACTGATCCCAAAGTTCCGGCGGTTGGTCTTCAACATTCCACTCCATGTTTTTGTCGCGCGGCGAAAAATAACGTTCTTTCGCGCGAGTCGGGTCTTCATCGCGACGCACGCCGACGATGACGCCGGTATAATGATGTTTTTCCAAAACTTCTTTCAGCCCATCTTTTTTCAACATGCCGCAGCATTCGACGCGCGTGGCTTTGCCGTTCGGAAATGTCCTGCCTTCGGCCAAGATTTTTTCGTTTTTCCCGACGACCAATTGCAGATTCCATTCCTTCACCAGCTTGTCGCGATACTCGATCATCGAAGGGATTTTGTAACTCGTATCAACGTGAACGAGCGGAAACGGGACGTGGCCCAAAAATGCTTTTCGCGCGAGCCAAAGCAAAACGGTGGAGTCTTTGCCGATGCTCCAAAGCATGGCGAGGTTTTCAAATTTATTGAACGCCTCGCGCATGATGTAAATGCTCTGGTTTTCTAATTTTGAGAGATAATCCATAGAAAAAATTAACCACGAATGAACACGAAGTGACACGAATCAGGAACCGCGAAGCCGCCGCGAACGCGCAGGAATAATTCGTGTTTATTCGTGTTCATTCGTGGTTTAAATCTGAAAATCATTTTTCTTCGACATGAAAGTGTGAATGCCGCACTCAACTTTTTTAAATCCCGTCCAACGTCCAGCGCGTTCATCTTCGCCGCTCGCAGTTTTTTGAGTGCAAGGTAAACAGCCGATTGAGCGGTAGCCCTGATCTTGCAACGGATTGTACGGAATTTTGTGTTGCTTGATGTAATTCCAAACCGCGTCGCGCGACCAATTCGCCATCGGATTTAGTTTTACGATGTCGCGTCCTGATGTTTCGTCGAACGCGTAAAGTTCGATGACTCCAATTTCAGAACGCGTTTCTGATTGTTGCCGACGCAGTCCGGTAATCCAGCAATCCAAGTCGCTCAATTTATTTCGCAGCGGAAAAACTTTCCGAATCGTGCAGCACAAATCTGGATCGCTTTTCCAAAGTTCGGGGCCATTGGACTCGGCCTGTTGTTCCACCGTGATGTCCGGGACAAGGGATTCGATTTGAAATCCAAAAAAATCTTCCAACCGCTTTTTGAGTTCGACCGTTTCCGCAAACAGCAATCCGGTATCAAGCGTGAACGCAGGAAAGTTTAAACCATTTTGCCGAGCTAAATGCATCATCACCAACCCGGCACCTTGAAAACTGGTTCCAATGGCCGCGCGATTTCCAAAACGTTCCCAAGCCCACGCGAGCACTTCTTCGGTCGTCATTTTGCCGAATTGCTCGTCCAACCACCGCACATACGGCGGCGTCAGTTTCGCATCGGACTGGAGATTCCAGAGCGAAGTTAAAGTTGGAATTTCAGCAATCACGTCGGTCCAATTACTTAGACTTTTTCCGCAACAACTTTTGTGATCGGCGGATTTTCTTTGAACCAAACGCGGTCCACCCAATCGCCGAAACGTTCCGCGCCGTTGCGTTCGCCTTTGAAACGAGTCAAGAGCGGGCGTAATTCGTTGCCGAGATCTTCGGTTTTTATGCTCTCTTTCCAGAGTTTATTCATGCGCGTACTCGATTCGTTGCCGCCGAGATACACCTGATATTTTCCCGGCGCACGTCCGACGAAACCGACTTCCGCCATGTAAGGCCGCGCGCATCCGTTCGGGCAACCGGTCATGCGAAAAATAATTTCTTCGTCCGGCAAACCCACTTCGGCCAGCAACTTTTCCATGTTCGTCAACACTTCCGGCATGACGCGTTCGGATTCTGAAAGTGAAAGTCCGCACGTCGGCAAAGCCGGGCACGCAATCGATGCGCGACGAATGATGCTGGCTTGGTTTTCCACCGCGACTCCGTGGTCGGCCAAAATTTTGGAGATGCCGTCCTTGTCGGATTCCTTGACGTTGACGAGCAGAATATTTTGCGAAGCGGTCAGGCGCAATTCGGGTTCAAATTTTTCCGCAACAACGCGCAAGCCAGATTTCAATTGATAATTCGGCACATCTTTGACGCGGCCATTTTCGACAAACAAACCGAGAAACCAATTTCCATCATATTGTTTGTGCCAGCCGTAAAGGTCGCCTTGCTTCGTAAAATTGACCGCGCGCGCTGGTTGCAATTTATAACCGAGGCGAGTTTCTAATTCGTTGCGGAACCACTCCACGCCTTTTTCGTCGATGACATATTTGAGTCGCGCATGTTTGCGATTCGTGCGATCGCCGAAATCGCGATGCACGGTGAGAACTGCCTTGGACGCGACGACCAGCTGGTCTGGCGTCACGAACCCAATCACGTCGGCGATGCGCGGAAAAGTCGCCGCGTTGCCGTGGCTCATTCCCATGCCGCCGCCTGCGAGCAAATTGTAACCGAGGATTTTTCCGTTTTCGATAATGGCGATAAAA
>JBKJOZ010000138.1:0-2506 GCA_046595315.1 Limisphaerales bacterium | reverse complement strand
CGCAAAATCCTTCAACATTGCCGAGGCCGAAAGAATTTCTAAATGGCGGCTGCTTAATCCTTTTAGAAACGGATGCGCCACCATCAATTTTAAAAGCGGTTGAGAATCTTTGGGCGGATCTAAATCGGTATTCATAATTCTCGATAAAGTAAGCGAAACCAAAATAAGAAGGTTGCTTCCCTCAACATCCCACACTTTCTTCGATACGTATTATTTTTTGTGCAACCCGCTGATATTCGTCGGTTCCCCAGCTTTCAGACTTTGAGTTGCTCACCAGCCATAAAAAAACTCCCGAGCAACAACGTCGCTCGGGAGCATTTTGAACTGTTTATCGAAAAATTAAGGCGAAACCATCAGCCGATAATAACGATTAATCAGAGAGGGCTGCTGTGTATCTGTGTAACTGATGCAACCACCGGAAACCACATTTGTGCTCACGTTGACCCAATCCACAAGGTTCGTGGAGCCTTGCACCACAAAACTCTGTCCATCAATCCCGCCGCACGCCGAAAATTGAAATTGGCCATTCACAATCCCAACACCAGGCCCGACAAAAAAGTTTGGCACAACGATTGGAATTGCTTCCGCCAGCAAACGCCTCACTCCGTAAGTGCCCCCCACGAGCAGATTGCCGCTTGGCTCTTGAATAATGTCCTCGGTCTGACTGCTGTTGAAATAGGTTCCAGTGGTAAATCCTGGATCGAGCGCTCCATCATAATCCGTTCGCTTCAGGAAATTTTGTCCGCCGACGACGATTTTGTTACCCGCAGTCAAGGCCATGGCACGAGTTGGCGCGGTGGTCGCAGGACCGTTGAACGTGAGATCCAATGAACCATTCGTGTTGAGTCGCACGACGCCCGCATTGGTGGCATTTAACCAAGCGCCGCCGACCAGGAGTTTTCCATCGGCCAAAGGAAGAAGCGCGTGGACACGGCCGTTGGGTGGATTTTTGAGAACAGCGCTCGCCGCAAAGGTTCCGTCCAAAGTTCCGTCCGAATTAAGTCGAACGAGATTGCTCACACTCCCGTTGTCAAAAATTCCAAATTCTCCTCCGACCAAAATTTTTCCATCTGCTTGTAGCGCCAGTTTATGAACCGCACCCAGGCTTAATGGATTTGTCGAAAATCGGTGACCGGGAAAAGTAAGGTCGAGCGAACCGTTCGTATTCAAGCGCACCAAATTTGTCACCAACACGTTGTTGAATTTATTAAATTCGCCGCCCACTAGATATTGACCATTTGGCAACCTCAGCAACGTCTCGATCCGATTGAAACTCGAACCTTCAACCGTGTTCGCAGGGCCGGTTCCTGTGTTGAAAGTGGCGTCGGTCGTGCCGTTGGTATTAAGCCGTGCCACTCCGCCTACGAAGACGCCGCCGATCATAAATTGCGTGTTCGATTCCCGGAGCAAGACCCAAGTGCCCGAGCCCGTCGATCCAGTCCACGGCCCGCTGGCGTCGATGACTCCATTGGAACTGATGTGACTGACAGAAGTTGAAAGAGCGAGATAACAGCCGCCATCGCCCCAACGCAAAATGTCCAGCGTACTGCTTGGAAAGTTGGTGTAGGCCGGATCGACAAAACCCGGAAGAACCACGTTCACCACGGTGGGTGGCGCACTGGTGAGCGCGCCCGCAGCGTTGGAAATCACCAGCGTGTAATTGCCAGTCTGGTTCGTCGCAAGATTGGTCAGGGTTAATGAGGGGCTGGTGGCGTTAAGAATATTTGTTCCGCTGAATCGCCATTGATAAGCAATCGCCGTTGTGCCCGTGGCAGTGCCGGAGATGGATAAAGTAGAATTGACCAATGCGGTAATCGTATTGGTTGGTGGCGGAGTGACGAAGCCAAGGCGTACTTGCGCATTCACCACCACGCTGGTGGACATGCCAACGGAATTTGACGCGACCACGAAATAGGTCGTGCGATTCGTGGAAGCGGTCGGGCTGATGGTGATCAGAGAATTGGTCGCGTTTTGAATTCGCGTGTTGTTGATATACCAAAAATACTGTGGAGCTGGCCAGGCGCGGGCGATGGCGAAATTGGTTAAGGCCTGCGGCGGTTGGAAAATCATATTGGTCGGCTGAACCACGAATTGAGGCGCCACAGCGACGTAATTGGAGGCAATCGTGTAAAGAAGTTGATTGTTACCTCCGGACGTAAATGGAATGAAATTGGTCCAGCCGATCGTCAAACGATACGTCGGGTCGCCACTAATCGAATCAATGACCCGAGTTAATCCCGCGCCATCCACACTTGCGGAAGGCGTCGCCATGGCTGCGACATTCGGAAAAACGGTATTCGTCCAGAGAGGCAGGCCGGAGGAATTGTATTTTAAAATGGAAATGGAATTGGCCTGAAAACCCGATTCATCGGACGTCAACAGCCGACCATTGCTGCCGAGGAAAATATTGTTGAGTGAATCCAGCGCTAAAGTGGACACATTGCCGGGAGAAACAAAAACGGCGTTGAACGGCGTGCGTTTGAGCCACAATACATTTCCACTGGTA
>JBKJOZ010000371.1:0-7977 GCA_046595315.1 Limisphaerales bacterium | reverse complement strand
ATGTCGTGCGCGATGCTGCGGACGTAAGTTCCCTTGGTGCAGCCGATGCGAAAGTGCGCAACCGGTTCTTCGTAATTGGAAAAACGAAAGCTATAAATACGAACAAGGCGCGGCTTGCGTTCGATCTCAATTCCTTTGCGCGCCATTTTGTAGAGCGGAACTCCGCCCACTTTAATTGCGGAAACCATCGGTGGCATTTGCATCTGGTCGCCCTGAAAAGTCGCAGCGGCTTCGTTCAATTCATCGAGCGTCATTGGCGGAACGGGCAACGAGGCGACGAGTTCACCATCGGCGTCATAGCTCGCGGTGGTCTCTCCAAATTTGATGGTGCCTTCGTAGACTTTGTCGCCACCCATGAGTTTTTCGGAAAGCTTGGTGCCTTTTCCAAGAACGATAATGAGTAGACCGGTTGCATTTGGATCGAGCGTTCCGCAGTGGCCGACTTTTTTTATTCCAAATTTTCGGCGAATGGCATCGACGACATCGTGCGAAGTTGGGCCAGCAGGTTTGTCAATGAGAACCGCGCCGTCAAAAGAATCAAATGCGTCCATGAAAATCAGCGTGCTGAATCGAGAGCTTTTTTTATCGCGCCAATGACGCGGCGTTGTGTCGAAAGTGGACTCCCGGGAATGCGTGCGCCCGCTGCCGCTTTGTGACCGCCACCACCGAAGAGCGCGGCGATTTCGCTCACATTCACCTTTTCATTTTTTGAACGTAAACTGATGCGCGTAATGTCAGATTCAATTTCTTCAAAAACGCAGGCGATTTCAACCGGTTGAATGTCGCGAATGTGATCAATCAAACCTTCGGACTCCGAGGTGTCAGCGCCCGTGCGGGAAAAATCTTTTTTCTTGAGCCAGAGATACGCGATCTGGTCGTCGTGGGTGAGGCGAAATTTGTTGTAGAGATGTTTCAACAATTTGACACGCGACATCGGATACGATTGATAAACTTCGTCGCAAATTTTCGCCAGGTTCGCGCCACGCTTCACGAGTTCGCCAGCGGTGTTGTAAGTCATCGGCTTGGTCGTCGCATATTGGAACGAGCCGGTGTCAGTGGAAACAGCGGTAAAAAGACAATCCGCAATTTGTGGAGTGATCGACCACGACGCGGCTTTCAAAAGTTTGAAAATTAATTCGCCGGACGACGCTTCACGGGCGGAGACCCAATTGATGTCGCTGTAGCGCGTGTTGCTTTGATGATGGTCGATGTTGATGAAAACTTTCCGGTTTTCAATGGCTTCGCCACATTTTCCGAGTCGCTCAAAACTCGCGCAATCGACGGCGATCACACAATCGAATTCCATCCCGCGTTTTGGTTTTTGGAACAGCTTCTCTGAATCGAGAAAGGTGAGTTTGTCAGGAACCACATCTTCATTCCAGCAGGTGACTTTTTTCCCTTCATTGATCAAAGCCAGCGAGACTGCGAGTTGCGAACCAATGCAATCGCCATCGGGACGCACGTGGCCGACCACGCAAAATGTTTTGCTGGCACGAATTTGTTCAATGATCCGACCGACCACTTGAGGATAAGATTTCATTCCTCGGATTTCTCCAGTGGCTCTGGTTTCTGAGGATTGGTTTTGTCGAGGTCTTCGAGAATTTGTAAAACGCGATTTCCCTGCTCAATTGAATCAGTCACGATGAATCGGAGTTGCGGCGTGTATTTAAGAATTACCGCTTTTCCAACTAAACCTTGAATGCGCTTACGCTCTTTTCGCAGTAGAGCTGCACCACGTTTTTTTTGCTCATCGGTTCCAAAAATTCCGACATATATGAGCGCGGAATGGAGATCGGCTGAAACCATCACGTCATGGATGTTGATCAAGCCGGCTTCGGCGACCGGTAATTCGCGACGAATGACTTCACCAATCTCACGTTTTAAAAGTTCTCGAACCCGTTGGAGTCGGAGCGACATAATAATCTCCGGTGAAAATTAAATTTTGGAAGCAGCGACTTTTTCGACTGTGTAGCACTCGATCGCGTCGCCAATCTGGAATTCATTGAAGCCATCGAGACGAATGCCGCATTCCATGCCAGCGCGCACTTCGTTGACTTCGTCCTGAAACCGGCGCAACGACTGCGTCACACCTTCGTAAATTAAACCTTTTTTGCGCATGACGCGGACTTTGCCGCGAACAATGCGTCCGTTTGAAATCATGCATCCAGCCACGCTGCCACCTTTTGACAATTCAAACACTTTGCGGACTTCCGCTGAACCGATCACAACTTCCTTGCTGATCGGATCGAGTAATCCGGCCATCGCCTCTTTGACGTGGTCGATCAATTCGTAGATAATTGCGTAAAGTTTAACCTGCACGCCTTCGCGCTTGGCTGCGTCAGAAACGCCATTATCGATTCGCGTGTGAAAGCCGAGAATGATCGCATCGGAAGCTGAAGCGAGCGAAACGTCTGATTCGGTGATCGTGCCCACCGCGCTGTGAATGATTTCCAACGAAACTTTGTCGGACTCAATTTTTTTCAACGCTTCAACAATCGCCTCGACGGAACCTTGTGTGTCCGCCTTGACGACCGCTTTGAGAGTTTTTGCGGCGTTGGCGTCGAGAGTTTGGAATAAGGTTTCCAACGTCACTTTGGTGCGGGCTTCGCCAGCAATTTTTCGCGCGGTTTGAAAACGTTCTTCACCGAGTTCACGCGCGGCTTTCTCATTTTCAACGGCACTGAACTCGATACCCGCTTCGGGGACACCGTTCAAGCCGAGTAGTCTGACCGCGACGGAAGGGCCAGCTTCCTTGAGGCGCTGACCTTCTTCGTTGATGAGCGCGCGAACTTTTCCCCAAAATTGTCCGCAGATGACGACTTCGCCCACGCGCAAGGTTCCTTTGCGAACGAGCACCGTCGCTGTCGGTCCGCCTGGTTCTAAACCCGATTCGATGACGTTTCCTTTGGCGCGACGATTTGGATTCGCTTTTAATTCCAGCAAATCGGCTTGGAGCAAAATCATTTCGAGCAATTTATCCACGCCTTGCTTTGTTAATGCTGAGCAATCCACAAAAATCGTGTCGCCACCCCAATCGTCAGGAACCAAACCTTTGTCCTGAAGTTGCTGGCGAACTTTCATTGGGTTCGCATTTGGATGATCGCATTTGTTCACCGCGACCAGAATGGGCACTTTCGCAGCTTGCGCATGGGCTAATGCCTCCAGCGTTTGTGGCATCACGCCGTCCGTCGCTGCCACGACGAGAATCACAAGATCGGTGACATTGGCTCCGCGAGCGCGCATCGCGCTGAACGCGGCGTGGCCGGGTGTGTCGAGAAAAGTAATCTGTTGGACTTCGCCTTTGCGTTCCGGATGCGGAAAAGAAATGGTGTAAGCGCCGATATGCTGGGTAATTCCGCCCGATTCTCCGGCGGCAACGTTGGCCTTGCGAATGACGTCAAGTAAACTCGTTTTGCCATGATCGACATGCCCCATGATTGTCACCACCGGCGCACGCGGCTTCATTTCCTCCGGCTTGTCATCTTTATCCAACTCAAGTTTTTTGACGGGCGCGTGAACAACTCCTCCGCCGCGTTCGCGTTTCTCAACTTCAAAACGGAAACCATATTTCGCGCAAATTTTTTGCGCCACTTCTTCGTCAATGGATTGATTGACGTTGGCAAAAACCCCCAATTCCATTAAATCGGCGATTAATTGGAACGGCTTACGTTTTAATTGCTCAGCCAACTCACGAACGATGACCGGCGGTTTAAGTGTGATCAGCGTCCCGGTGGTGGGTGGAACAAATTTCGGACTGGACGGTTTTGACGGTTCTGCTCGGCGGCCCGGCATTTGTGGCGAACCGGGAGCAGCACTGCCACCTTGAACAGAACGAATGTCTCCGCGCCGCCCAAAGTCACTGCGTTGACCTGGTTGAAAACGGGGAGGCGGCGCTTTTTGCCCCGAGCCTCGATCACCAGTTCGCGGCGCGGGCTTGGTTGGCAATTGAATGAAGCCAACTTTTTCGCCCAACTGCGGTCCAGTGGGAGCAGGCGGCGGCGATGGCGGTTGAACTGGCGGTGGAGGAGCAGGCGGTTCAACCACCTCGGCAATAACTTTTTCTTCAGGAGCCTTAACTTCGACGGGAACTTCAGGTTTTTCCTCCTGAATCGGTGTTGGAGGAACGGGAATTTCAACCGGTTGTAAAATTATTTTGATTGGGGCGGGTTCTGGCTCAGGCGCGGGCGGTGGAGTGGTTGAGGCTTCGGCCTTTTTGGCGCCTCCAAGTTTTTCTTCAAGAAATTCAGCGGTAATTTTGTCGAGAGAACTCGACGCGACCTTGGCGGCAATGCCCAGCTCTTTAGCTTTGGCTAAAACTTCCTTGTTCTCGATTCCGAGTTTCTTGGCAATTTCGTAAATACGAACGGGCATAACTTTTTTTCTGCGAACTATTCGACAAAGTCGTCATGCGATTAACATGTTGACGTTGTGGTTTTCATTTCACTGAGCAACAGAACGTTGGACTGCGTCGCTTCCGCTTTCGCTCCGTTTTGCTGACTCTGCCTTGGAAGCTTCGATAATTCCGCCGGCACTTTCCTTCAATGCTTCGATCTGCTCTAAATCACCCACTTCAACCTGCAATAAATCTTCAAGACTTAAGAAGCCAGCATGCACGAGCGCGTCTGCTTGTTCCTTGGAAATTCCAGGGATTGCCGCGAGAGTCTGCACGGCCAAGGCGACTTTTTCCTCGAAACCAAAAGTCACGACTGCCTCTGCTTCAATATCAATTTGCCAACCGGTCAATTTAGAAGTGAGCCGCGCATTTTGTCCACGTTTGCCAATGGCCAACGATAATTGATCTTCTGCGACAAGGAGTTTTACACGTTTGCGTGGTTCATCCATTTCAAATGCCTTCAGCTTCGCGGGGGAGAGGGCGTTGGCAATGAACGTCATCGGATTTGCATCCCATTTGATGATATCCACTTTCTCGTTGTTAAGTTCGCGAACAATATTTTTCACCCGTTGCCCGCGCAGACCGACGCACGCGCCCACAGGATCTACTTTTTCATCGCGTGTAAAAACGGCGAGCTTGGTTCGGAAACCGGGTTCGCGCGCAATGCCTTTAATTTCAATCGTGCCGTCGCTGATTTCAGAAACCTCGAGTTTGAAAAGTTTGACGACAAATTGTGGGTCGGCGCGGGATAAAATAATTTCAGGGCCATGTGGACCATTTTCAACAGCCTTGACGAAGCAGCGTATCCGTTCGCCGACTTGATATTCTTCAGTGGGAACGCGTTCGCGATTCGATAGAAGTGCCTCGTATTTACCGAGATCAATTGTGACATCGGAACGTTCAAACCGTCGAACCACACCGCTGACAATATCGCCCACGCGATCTTTGAATTCAGCGAAAATCAACTGCTTTTCCGCTCGGCGCATGTGCATCATCAAAGATTGCTTGGCGTATTGGGCGGCGATGCGGCCAAAACCGGTGGGCGTCACTTCGATTTCCACTTCATCGCCAATCTGGGCATCGGGTTTGACCCGCCGTGCATCGAAAACGGAAATTTGATCGTGCTTGGAAATAACTTTTTCAGCGACTTGAAGTTTAGCGAAGGCCCGGATGTCGCCCGATTTTTGATCAATGGCGCAACGCAGTTCCCGCGCTGGACCGACCGCTTTTTTAGCGGCAGACAACAGTGCTTCCTCGACCGCGGCGATCATCGTCTCGCGGCTGATTCCCTTTTCCCGTTCCCAGAAATCCAATACTGCTAAAAAATCTGCGTTCATATCGTTTATTTTCCCCATCTAGGGAACAAAAAAGCCGGTAGAATAATTTCTCCGACTTGGCGCGCTGGAAAACCAGCAAACAACTTGTACCGTCAGGGGTTAAGATGCCGAGGGATTGTTCAGCCGTCAAGTTTCAATTCCCCGTCCACTTTATCAATAAGATTAAAGGCAGCAGCGCGAAAAAATTCGAAAATTTTTGCAATTTCCCGCTTCCTGTTTCAATCTCTCCGCTATGACAGAACCGCTGGCGCTCGTTTTTTATGAAAAATTGCTTCTCGGCCAGCAATTGGTTAATCGCCTTCAGGACATGGGCTATCGTGTCCAGGTCGTGACCAATGCCAATATGCTAAAAGAACAGGTGGAAAAATTCAAACCGATGTTGCTCGTTGCCGAATTTCCGGCTGAAAAAACATCCGTTCACGAAGCCATCGCTTCTATCAAACAACATCCAGCCACTGCACACGTTGCGATTCTAGCCTACATTGCCGAAGCAACCGCCATTTTACAGGAGAGGGCCGGAGCCGCCGGGGTAAATTTAGTGGCGAGCGAAAGTGGAGTGTTAGAACAATTGCCGCAACTGCTCGAACAGGTTTTACAAATAGACTGAACATTTCGCCAATCCTTCCTAAATTCGAATTAATCAATCAATTATGTCTTTTCCCGTCATCAAGCTCGACCGCGGCATCCATGCGATGCATTTATTTTATCGGATCAACCGCATTCGCTGGTCTCAATTGCCGGCCGACGATTCGCGAAAAGTTCGCGAGAAACTTGAAAAACTTTGCGCTGCCAATGCCGCCGTCTCGCATCCTCAACTGCGGACTTACGCCAATGTGGGGGGTAAAGCGGACTTCGCATTTTTCCTCTTGGCGGCAGAATTTGCGCAAATCAGCCAATTGCATCGCGACGTGGAAAACTGTTTTCCAGCCGGAACTTTGATTCCTGTTTTTAATTATTTAAGCGTCACCGAGCTTTCCGAATACACCACGAGCGACGAAGAAAATCAGCAGATGCTCATCAACGAGGAAAAGCTCGCGCCTGAATCCGAAGAATTCAAAAAACGCATCGCGGAAATCCGTGACCGCATGGCGAAATACGAGCATTACCGCCTTTACCCGGAACTGCCCGATTGGGAAGTAATGGGTTTTTATCCCATGAGTAAACGGCGGGTGGCAGGTGACAATTGGTATTCGCAAGATTTTGCAACACGTAAAAAGCTAATGGGCGGACACGCGCGGGTCGGAAGAAAATTTTCCGGACGCATTTCGCAACTGATCACCGGATCAACCGGCATCGATGATTGGGAATGGGGCGTCACACTCATGGCGCACCAAATTGATGCGTTGAAAGACATCGTCTATGAAATGCGCTTTGATGAGGTGACTGCACGCTTCGGCGAGTTCGGCCCGTTTTACGTAAACATGCGCTTATCGCCTGCCGATTTATTCGCACATCTGCATTTGTAGTTTCAAGAGGCGCTTGTAGCGCGGAAAAAATTCGCAAGGTAGCGCGCAATTAATTTCATAACGAGTGGCGGCGGCTATGTTCAAATCGTTCCAGAGGCCGGGGCGTCGGTTTTAGATTTAACTTGTTAAACGTCGCTGCCAAATTCGCACGTTGTCGTTCACTTTCAGCAACCAGCTTTTCTTTGGCCGAAAGTTTTATCGGCGGCACCTCTGGGTCAAAACGCGACCCATGGCGTTTGGAATAAACTTGTGTGAATTCCGCTCCAAAAAAAAGTATCTGCGCTGAGTAATAAACCCACAGGAGCATGATCACGAGCGAGCCCGCCGCACCATAGGCCGAGGACGAAGCCGCTTTTCCGAGGTAAAGCCCCAGCCCGATTTTCCCCACGACAAAAAGCGCGGCCGTTAGTGCTGCGCCAATCCATACGTCGCGCCACGCAACTTTCACGTCTGGCAGAAATTTAAACAGCATCGCGAAAAGCAACGTCACCACGCCGAAAGAAACCACCAGTGCCGCTGATTGCATGATGACGTCCAAACCCGGAATTGAGCCTTTGACCAACTCTCCCACGATCGCGACGCCCGCTTCCAGCGCCAGTGAAACCAGCAGAAGAAACCCGAGTCCCAGCACCATGCTGAAAGAGAGAAAGTATTTTTTCAGAAACGCCATTAGGCCTCCCTTGGCTGAAGTTTCGTTCACGTTCCAAATCGTGTTAAGCGCGTCTTTTAATTGGATGAAAACGCCCGCCGCACCGAAAATCAGTGTCGCAAAACCAAGGAT
>JBKJOZ010000261.1:0-22932 GCA_046595315.1 Limisphaerales bacterium | reverse complement strand
ACGCCGTCAACGTCCGTGTAAATCTGGCAAAGGTCAGCCTTCAACGCTGCCGCGAGTGCAATCGCTGTCAGGTCTGAACCGCCACGGCCAAGCGTCGTGATTTGTCCCTCAATCGTTTGCCCTTGAAAACCAGCGACGATAACAACGCAGCCTTCATCGAGAAGTTTATGAACGTGCTGGGGCGTAATATTTTTGATCTTCGCTTTGGTATGAACGCCGTCGGTGACGATTCCCGCTTGCGCGCCGGTCAACGAAGTCGCGGAAAGTCCCAGCGCATGAAGCGCAATACTTGTGAGCGCAATGGTTTGTTGTTCGCCGGTCGCCAAAAGCATGTCCATCTCGCGCTCGCTCGGCAGCGGCATGATTTCCTTTGCCATTTTGATCAACCCATCCGTCACCCCGCTCATCGCCGAAACAACAACAACAACCTGATCGCCTTGATCGCGATATTTTTTAACACGGGCCGCAACATTTTTTATCCGGTCAGGATTTGCCACCGAACTGCCGCCATATTTTTGAACAATGAGTGCCATGCTAAAAAGTCAGTTGATCTGGAATGTCCGGTTCGCCCCGCGCTCCATGCCAGACGCGCGCAATGGCGACAATTTGTTTTTCCATCAAAGTTTGATAAACGATTCGATACGACCGGAAAATTATTTCACGAATATTTTCGTCCTGTTCCTCAGGTACGATTCGTCCGAGTTGAGAGAATTGCGCCAGGACATCAACTTTCGACATGAGCAAATAACCGAAGGATTCTGCTGCGGCTGGATTATCGTGAGCGATGAATGTCACAATTTCCCGCAAATCTTCGCGCGCTTCCCTAGACCAGATTATTTGGAAAGCCATGTCGCGAGTTCCCGTTTGACCTGCTCGTGCGGCACCGTTTCTCCCTTTTCAATTTGATTCAGCCCTTTGCGAATCGCGGCGACGAAATCAAGTCGGCGCGAAATGACATCAAGGCTCGCGTCATCCGGCAAGCGCTGAATAGTTTCGATGGCAAATTGTTTATCGCTCATATTCCTCAGAGTGCATTAGCGCTTAAAAAAACGCAACGGCTACATCTTAGCTCGTTGGATCACACATGCTTTTGGATTAAATATTCCCGGAACGCTTCGAAATTCGCACTCATCCGATCGAAATCCTCAGGCATTTGGTTCATCGCTTCCATCGGTGCGGGAACGTCAGGCGAAAAGCCAATGGTTTTTTCAATCTCTTCCGGAAATTTTGCGGGATTGGCTGTTTCAAGAATGACTGCGGGCGAATCTCCCAGGGGTTCGACTGCAAGATAATCCAAGAAGCCGCGCCAAGCGACGGCGCCGTGCGCTTCGAGCAGCAATTCGTATTTATTCCAGACTTCACGAATCGTCTCGCGCGTGCGTTCGTCGGAAACGGAAGTGGAAAACACGTCGCGTCGCATCGCCGCGAGATCGGGCATTTGATGAATTTTTCCAGTCTCATCCATGCGCCCGCCATAGACCGCGACAAGACGCGCAAGATTGCTCGGATGACCGACATTCATGGCGTTGGAAACGGCGTTGCGCGACGGCACAATTTTTTCGTAATGGCCGGTTTCAAGAAATTTCGGGAAAGCATCATTGCTATTCACCGGTGCGATCAGTTTTTTGATTGGCAAACCCATTTGCTTCGCAACCACCGCGCCCATCATGTCCCCGAAATTTCCACTCGGGACGGAGAACACGATTGGTTCGCCGGGTTTCGCAACGCGCGACGCGGCGTAAAAATAATAAACACTCTGCGGCAACAAGCGTCCGATGTTGATGGAGTTCGCTGAGGAAAGCGGAATGTGTTGCAACGCCGGATCGGCGAAAGCGCGTTTGACCATTGCCTGGCAATCGTCGAATTTTCCGTCAATCGCCACGGTGCGGACGTTGTCGCAAAGCGTCGTCATCATTTTGCGTTGCGAGCGGCTCACTTCATCGAACGGAAAAAGCACGATCACTTGCACGTTCGGAATATTGTGAAATGCATGAGCCACCGCTGCGCCGGTGTCGCCACTGGTCGCGGTGAGAATGGTGAGTTGCTGGTTCGTTTCACGCAGAAAATATCCAAACAATCTCGCCATCATTTGCGCGGCGAAATCCTTGAACGATGCCGTCGGTCCCTGATCGAGCCGCATGACGTGGACGCGGTCGTAAGTTTTCTCCAACGGAATGACAAAGTTGTAAGCCTCGCGACACATCGCTGCGAGCACGTCGTCAGGTATTACGCCGACGGTGAAACGCGATAAAACACGGAAGGCGATTTCGTGATAGGGAAAATTTGCGAACGCCGCGATTTCTTCCGGTGTGAGGCGTGGAAATTTTTCTGGAAAATAAAGTCCGCGATCCGGAGCCTGGCCGGTCAACATCGCATCTCGCAAGTTGACTGCGGGAGATTGTTCGTTGGTGCTGTGAAAAAGAAGTGCGCCCATGATTAGCCTTACTCGAAGTTTTCCACGCGAATCATCACGGGAGGCGCTTTAACCACAGAAATTTTTCGGATTTTCGCCAGAGCTTTATTCATCGCGGCGTTCGGCGCGTCGTGGATCATTAAAATCAGCGGAACACTTTCGCCTTCATGACCTTCAGGTTGAATGACCGACGAAATTCCAATTTTCAACTCGGCGAGGATCGCGGCTACTTTCGCCAAAGTTCCCGGTTTGTCTGTAACACTCAGACGTAAATAATATCGCGAAACAGTTTCTTCAATCGGCAAAACCGCCCCGCCCTGTTCGTGCGGAACAAACGGCGGAATGCGATTTTTGATTTTGAATTTCAAATCAAGCGCAGCATCCGCAAGGTCGCTTAAGACGGCACTCGCTGTCGCATCCTGACCCGCGCCACGGCCGTAATAAAGAGTGTCACCGACCACATCGCCTCGCACCAAAACCGCGTTGAAAACGTGATTTACGCTGGCGAGAACGTGTGCGTTTGGAATGAGTACCGGATAGACCGAGACTTGAATTTTTGATTTTCGTTTCGTGATTTTTGAACTCAGCGCAATCGTAAAATGGTCCAACCGTTTTACGATTCCGAGCAGCTTAATCGTGTAGCCAAGTTGTCCGGCAAATTGGATATCAAGTTTCGTGATCGAACGAATGCCCTCCACGTAAATCTGTTTCGGCTTTACCCAAAAACCATGCGCAAGCGAGGCGAGAATTCCAATTTTATGCGCGGCATCGTGGCCGTCCACGTCGAGATCAGGCGGCGTTTCGGCATAACCAAGTTTTTGCGCGTCGGCCAAAACTTCGGCGAAATCAGCGCCTTCGAGTTTCATCCGCGTCAGGATGTAATTACACGTTCCATTAACGATTCCGTAGAGCCGCGTGATGCGATTGCCAATTAAACCTTCACGCAAAACTTTGATGATGGGAATTCCGCCAGCGACGCTCGCTTCATAATAAAGATTTGCACCGGAATTTTTTGCGGCTTCGAAAAGCTCTTCGCCGTGGGCGGAGAGCAGCGCTTTATTTGCGGTGACGACGGGCTTGCCGCGCTTCAAAGCGAGCAGGACAACTTCTTTTGCGACAGTCGTTCCGCCAATCAATTCTGCGACGATGTGAACGTTCGGATTGTTGACGACGTTTCGCCAATCGGTTGTGAGGAGTGCGGGAGAAATTTTTACATTGCGAACTTTGTTCAAGTCGCGCACGGCAATTTTTGCGACGTTGATTTGCACGCCGAGACGAGATGCGACGAGCGCGCCGTTGCGATTAAGCGCATTGAAAACGCCACCGCCGACTGTGCCACCGCCGATTATTCCTAGATTCACTTGCTGCATGGAGCGCAGAGAGTGCCGAGATTCGTCATGAGGGACAATTATTTTCTCAATTATAGAAAGGCAGGGAAAGGCGTTGCAACTTTCTTGTCTGAAAGCGCGCGTTGGTTTACACATTTTCCGTGATTCACCCCAACCAGCGGTGGCGCGTGCGTAAGCCCCAACTTCAACGAGCCGGATTTTCCCTTTTGGAAATATTCATCACAATGATCCTGATTTTAATTCTTTCCTCGATGATGATTGGACGCGGGATGTTTTCCGACCAGAAGAAGCAATTGATCCATTGCCAGAAAAATCTTCAAAATATTTATTTGGCGCTGAGTATTTATTCTGCGGACAACAAGGGAAATTTTCCCGTCGTCACAGGTGCAGAAACGTCTGAAGCACCGTTGAGTTTGCTGGTGCCCCGCAGCTCCACGGTGACGGAAATGTTCATTTGCCCCGGCAGCCAGGACAACAAATTGCCGGAGGGCGAATCGTTCGCGAAACGACGGATAAGCTACGCCTTTTACATGGGTCGCACGAAAACCGACGGCGCGGAAGCAGCGCTTTTGTCTGACCGGCAGGTGAATACGTTTCCCAAAATCAAACGGCAATTGCTGTTTTCTGAGAGTGGAAAAGAGCCGGGCGCGAATCATTCCAAATCGGGAGGCAATGTTTTGTTTGGTGACGGCACGTTTCAAGCGGTGAAGCCGCGCGCCTCTCGTGAATATCTATTTCCAACCAATGTGGTTCTGCTAAATCCAAAGCCGTAAATGAACATCAAAGTCCAGTGTTCCTGCCAAACGAAGTTTTCTTTCGAGGTTGAACCGATTGAAGGAAGAATGCCGGCGACAATTTTTTGTCCGACGTGCGGCGCCGATGCGACGGCGCTGGCCAATCAGGTGATCCAGCAAAACTCATCTTCAGCGACTGCGGCAGTTGCCACTCCGAAGTTAGGCATCCGTTTACAAGTGGCGCATCAACCTGCTGCCCCAACTCCCGTTGCTGACGCTGGCGACGCGGTCGCGCCAGCAATCGAGATGTGCCATCGCCATCCGAGAAACGCCGCCACCGAACATTGCGTAGTTTGCAAAAAGCCAATCTGCCCTGAATGCATGCAGTCGTTTGGATTTTTGTGTTCGATCAATTGCCGGTATCGCGCCGACCAGGAAAGTATCAAAGTCCCGGTTTACAAATTTCAACGCAACGTGGTGGAAAAAGGGGAGACGCGAAAAACGGTGGCCATCGCCGCGGGAGTTGCTTTGGTTTTGCTTGGTATCGCGGTCGGATGGTTTTGGTACATTTCGGTGGGCCTGAAACCTAGACCGTTTTATTCGTTAAAAATTCCCGCAGACCGCAAAGGTGTCTACGCAAAATTTCTTGGTCCCGACCAGATTTTGTTACTGAAAAAAAATCAGGTTTCGTTACACAGCATCAAGTCGAAGCACGATGCGTGGTCCACCGCGTTGGCAGACCCGAAGCCCGATCCCGAAGCAAAACCTGCCAGCACAAAAAAAACAGAGAACGGCGCCGCTGCGCTGGAGGAAAATTTGGATTTTAGCGCATTTGAAGATTATTCGTCGCTGAAAGCGCCGCCGTTTTTCAATGGCGATGACCTGTGGGTTTGCATGTCGCATGGCACGATTTGCGTCGATTTAAAAACCGGCAGCATCAAACACACGATTCCATTTCAAGGGCGATTGACTGCGTTTACGCCGGGAGATTCAACATTGTTGATCGTTTCGGAAAAAGTGCCCACAAAAAAACTGGTCACGCAAATCAACCTGTCGTCTGGCGAAGTGAAGACTGCGGAAGTGGCTTCGTCGCTCCGCGAAAAAGTTACCGATTCGAAGGATTTGCCATCGGATGTTTTACCCACAGCTTCGCTTCTTTTGAAGTACGAGATTGAAGGCCAGGAGAAAGGTCATCCGTCGATTTACAAATGGAGCAGCGAATTTTTTCCGGCGGGACAAAACCTGGTCGAGATGCAGGTCCAGTTGATTGAAGCCAAAGTGACCACTGTGCAAACGATGAAAACGCCGGGACCATCGAACTTGAATTCCGACACGCGGGCTTCGACCAGCGCGCGAGCTGTCCTCGAGGAAATCAGCAATGAAATGAAACGCAACAGTGGCGGCGGCTTCAAGCGAGTTGATCAAAGCCGTTACGCCGTGACGCTGCGGCGTACGATGGAAGCAGGCGCGGCAGATTGGACGAATGAAGTGGTGAGTCTCCCGGCCTTTTTCCCACAAAAGACGGTCGATGTTTTGGTTGCCGGAAAAAGCCTATTTCTTTTCGACAAACAAAATAAAAAAATTGCGGAGAGCCAATTAACCTACCCGATCGATGATGGCTTCACTTCCGGCTATCGGTCTGCGGGGGCTTCTCCCTGTGTGGAGGCAAATAATGTTTTATATTTTTTCGACAAGGGTGTTTTGACCGCGATGGAATTGCCATCCGGAACGGTGCGCTGGCGTTTAACCAGTGTCGGCATCAGCGGAATACAATTCGATGAAAAAGGAATGCTGTATGTCAGCACCACAACGGCGGCGCCGGAAGACATTCAATATTCGGAACAAATCAAAGTGGCTGACGCAATTCGCCCAATCATTTTAAAGGTCGATCCGAAGTTGGGAAAAACGCTGTGGAAAAGCCAGCAAAACGGCAGCGGCTGTTTTCTCACTGGCAAATTCGTTTATATGACTGATGCCGCGCGAAGTGGCGCCGCGATGATTAACGCGGTGGAAGATGCTTTTGGTTCAACTGCGCGGGGCGAAAGCAGTTTTCAACTTTATAGAATAAATCCCTCTAACGGGAAAAAAATGTGGTCGTTTACCAAGGCGGGAATGCCTTCTAACATTGATTTTTCCCACAATCGAATTTTGCTGCACTACTCGGACGAGATCCAAATTATGAAATTTATTTCGTTCTGATTCACGGCCTTAGGGCGGTTTTTGTTTGCGCCTATCTTTTTTTCTCCTGACAAATTTTCTCCTCTCAGCAATGCCGCGTCCCCCACGAGAGGTTAAGACTTTCCACCAGCCGTAATCGGGGATGCTTGGGATGTCGTGGCCCTATTACACCCTGATTGTAAGGAAATTTCCACGGAACTATTAAACCATCCGAGCACGCAAGTGTTTCCCAAGACTCGGTGAATAATGAAGTCATCAAGGTGTCTCCGGGACGGTCAAGACAGCAACATCTGAAAAAAAACAAGGTATGAAAAAAATAACAAATCCAAAACAAACTCAGTCAAACAAGCGAGGTTTCGCCGCACGGTGCGCCTCAGCTATCGTCTGCTTGGCGTTGCTGCTCATGGGAGCGACGGCCTTTGCAGTAGCACCAGGGAATGACAACTTTGCCAACGCCAAGGTGATCAGTGGAATAAACATTCACGATACTGGTAGCTCGAATGTGGATGCGACCCGGCAAAGTGGCGACCCGGCAACCGTCTTTTATCCAAAAGATAACAATCGCACTCCCGTAGGCTCAAACACTGTCTGGTTCAGCTGGACCGCTCCTGCGACCACCAACATTGTTATCCGGACAGGGGTTCCCGGAGGTAATATCGGAGACCAGAGCACGTTTGACACGCAGTTAGGCGTCTATACCGGCTCTTTAGGTGCCTTGAACGAAATTCAAAGCAACGAGGACGGACCAAGCTTTGATGGACAAGGCGGACAGGCTTTAAGTGAAGTTCAGTTTGCAGCGGTTCAGGGAACGGTCTATCACATCATGGTCTCAGGATTTGGAGACACCTCGGGAACTATTGAGCTCTATCTTCAGGCCGCTGGAAGCTCGTCTGGCGGATCTACCCTGGCAATCACCATCACGGGGAATGGAACAGTCCAACGCGACCCAAATCAACCCGTTGGCGGCTATGCAAATGGCACTCAGGTGACATTGACGGCAGTTCCAACAGGTACCAACAACACCTTCATCACTTGGGGCGGAGATGCGGCGGCTTTTGGCAGCACAAATCCGATTACGATTACGATGGACACGAATAAAAACGTTTCAGCAGCATTTACCACGAATGGTACTGGTGGAACGAACTTTGTTTTGACCATTATCAAAACGCCAACAGTAGGATCGGGCACGGTCACGAGCTTACCAAGAAAAGTTCGCTACACCAATGGCGAGGTTGTCACGGTTATTGCCCGACCAACTGGTCGACGAACATTCCTTGGATGGTCAGGGACCGATGAGTCAAGCTCTGACAGAACGAACCACGTTACCATGACGAGCGATATGACGATCACTGCAGCCTTTTCAAGTGCTCCTGGACCTGGACCGCGCCCTGATCGAAACGCATTTACGGCTATTGCTGGAGTTTATAATGGATTGTTCTTTGATACCGCGGTCAGCACCAACTGCTCAGGCTATTTCACAGCCCGCGTCAGCAAAAATGGCAAGTTTATCGTGAAAATTAACAAAGCCGGCAAGTCCGGGGTAGGATCTGGACAGTTCGGTACCAATGGTGTGGGCGTAGCGACGATTGGTAGGGCTCCGGGTGCGATTAACACAGTCGAATTACGAACGGACATCACAGGTGTTGATCCTGCGGTCACAGGGACAGTCACCTCTACCGATTGCGTGGCGACGCTGGAAGGCGATCGAGTGATCTTCACATCGCGAAATCCATCACCAATCCAAGGCCTTTACACGTTCATCCTTCCGCGCGCTTCCGCGAGTGGACCGCAGACGAACGATGTCGTGACGACGAATGTCGTCGTATCTACAAATAATATTGGCCAGACAAATGAAATGGTCGTTACCAATAGCACGTTTGTTACGAACTCAATTGTGACGACGAATGACATCGTCTCCGCGCCGGGACATGGATTTGCCTCCCTGTCGGTCAGCAAGCTGGGTCAGGCGAAGATTCGCGGATCGCTGGCGGATGGAACCAAGTTCAACCAGAGCACGACAATTTCAACCACTGGAGAAATTCCGTTGTTTGTTTCATTGTATCGTGGACAAGGATTGCTCATAGGCTGGCTGAGTGTGACTCAAAATGAAGTGTCGGGCAGTCCAATTAACTGGAAACGTCCTGCTGGCGGAATCCTCTTCCCTGATGGCATTGATGCAGACATCACCGTGTTCGGCTCGAGGTTTGATCGGACGGTCAATCCATTCATCTCCTTGGGCAGTAACGCGGTCGTGGAGATCAATGCCAATGATACGGGTGCTTCGACCAACGACTCACGAATCATTCCGGTGGAGTTTTCGAACGCAAACACGTTGGTTGAAAAAGGCACTAACACCACCAACGGCTTGCAAATCAAATTGCTCCCAACCGGTTTGGTCCGAGGCAAATTCACCAGCCTAGTAACGGGAAAGACCACCTTGTTGCAAGGCGCCATGGTTCAGAATACCAACGCTGCTTTTGGATATTTCCTCAGCACTGCGCGTCCTGGAACCATCGGAACCAAAGGATCCTTCGAAGTGCGCAACGAACCAACCGTTCCGTAACTTAAAAGCTTAACACAAACCGGCCCGGCGAAAGCTGGGCCGGTTTTTTCGCGTCAGTGGCGCAAATGAAATCGCCCGGTGTGGCCTACAGGATTGCCGGAAAACGACTAAGCAATTCGCCGCAGAAGAAAAACTTATTTGCCCTGATTGCCTGAAAAACCGGGGGAATAAATTCTTGGAATAAGGAACAAACGCCTATGAAAACTTTGGCCTTACTGCTTTATCTGTGTGGATCCGATCTGCTCCACGCCACTACTTGGAGTCCCCATGATCGTTTCTTGGACGCCGTGTGCCAAATTGAGTCTGGCGGAGGGCGCTTTACCTACGGCGACCGCGGCCTTTCGCTGGGCCATTTTCAAATTCAAAAAAGCACTTGGGCTGATGTGGTGGAGTGGCGCAAAAAACAGAATCTCCCAACGCACGATTATAAGGATAATGTTTTCAATCAGCGCATCAGCCGCATCTACGCTGCGAATTATTTCACAATTCTTTACGGTCGATTGAAACAGCAATACAGAAGAGAACCCACTGCGGGCGAGCTCTACGCTGCTTACAACATGGGTTTAGAAGGATTCCGGAGGTGTAACTACAATCTGACCCAGGTGAATCCGATTACCGAGGCCAAATGCAAACAGGTGATGGCATTGGTTGAATAACCGAACTCCTTCCTCCCGCTGAGATCATCCTCAGCAGTTTTATGGATTAAAAAATATGCCCTCACCTGATAGAAGAGGGTTCCTCCCTCTACTAGTGTATATTCAGAAATAATCAACAAACACACCAAGGAGAAATTTTATGGCCAAAGCTGTTTTTTGCATAGCAACCAGTGAGTTCCAAGCCGAATCCATCGTCAACGAATTGAAGGTCGCCGGGTTTGCCGACAACGATATTTCGGTTTTATTTCCAGATAAAACCGGCACTAAAGATTTTGCGCACGAACAACACACCAAAGCGCCGGAAGGCGCTGTCACTGGCGCGAGCACGGGCGGAGTGGTGGGTGGCGCGTTAGGCTGGCTTGCGGGAATTGGCGCGCTGGCTATTCCAGGCGTAGGACCGTTTATCGCGGCAGGGCCGATCATGGCCGCTTTGGGCGGCGCGGCGGTCGGCGCAGCGGTCGGCGGAATCACGGGAGCTTTGGTCGGAATGGGAATTCCCGAATACGAAGCCAAGCGTTACGAAGGAAAGATTAAGGCGGGAAATATTTTAATTTCCGTCCATACCGAAAACAGCGACGAAACGAAACGCGCCAAGGAAATTTTCGAGCAGGCTGGAGCACAAGATATTTCCAGCAGTTCGGAAGCTGGAGTCAAAGAAGAAAAAAACGATCACCGGGCAATCCGCCGGTGAACAATCAAACAAGGGTCATTTAAAAATTAACTAAGGAAAAATTATGCTTTGGACAATTTGTGCAATCTTACTGGTGCTCTGGGTATTGGGCTTAGTGACCTCTTACACCATGGGCGGTTTTATCCATATTTTGTTGGTTATCGCCATTGTGGTGCTGCTGGTGCGCATCATCAGCGGCAACCGGTCAGTTTAACTTATGAACAAACCGTTGGGCGTGGCATTGCTGGTGGTGGGTGCGCTGTTGCTGGTGGTGGGTGCGCTGTTGCTGGTGTTTGGATTTAATGAATCGCAATCTACCGCCTCCGAAATCTCGAAGGTTTTCAATAATTCCCCCACCGACCGGGCTATTTGGTTCCTAGTCGGTGGCGGAGTTGCGGCTGCTGTTGGGTTTTACCTGGTGGTGGCTAAAGGGCGGTAAAGCAAACGAGTCTCAGCCGGATTTCGCATCTCTCCAAAATTTTTTCACGAACACCGATTTTGCTTTTAAAAATTCGGCGCTGCTTGGATATTCGCAGCAACGTTTCCCATAAGTGCGAATTGACTTAATGAAAACCAAAACACTACCAAAAAAAGCAAGCGCACTTAAAGCGGCCTACAAAATTATAATTGTTGATGACCATCCCATTCTTCGGGAAGGACTAGCGCAATTGATTGATCAACAAAAAGATCTCTCCATTTGTGGGCAATTTGAAGACGCTAGCAAAGCTTTTGAGGCGATCAACACCTTGAAGCCAGATCTCGCCCTGGTCGATATTTCATTGAAAGGCAGCAGCGGCATCGAATTGCTCAAGAACATCAAAGCGAACTATCCGAAACTGCTGGTGCTGGTTCTTTCCATGCATGATGAATCACTTTACGCCGAGCGCGTTCTCCGTGCGGGAGCGGCTGGTTACATCATGAAACAAGAGGCGACCGAACGTGTCCTCGAAGCTCTTCGGAAAGTTTTGACGGGCGAAATTTATTTGAGCGAAAAAATGAGCACCAAGCTCATGCATCAACTGGTGGGTGGACGCACCCCTGCGACGGGCTCCCTCATGGAGCGTCTCAGTGACCGCGAATTGGAAGTTTTTGGACTCATTGGCCAAGGACGCGGCACGCGCCAAATCGCGGAACAATTGCATCTGAGCGTAAAGACCATTGAATCCCACCGCGCGCATATCAAAGAAAAGCTTAATCTGAAAAATGCCACCGAGTTGGTTCATCGCGCTATCCAAATGCGCGGCGAATAATTCACGTTTTATCGGCTTCAGAACCGCATTGCTCTTTTGAAACACGCGCTTGGAAAAACGATAAACATTTTGTAGTGACAAAGAACTTTTCCAACATTCCCCTCGCCCGTAACTTGAGCCGGTGAATTTATCCCCGGGCACAATTGTTTCCGTAACCATCTCCGACATCGCCTTCGGCGGCGAAGGCGTCGCGCGACTTGATGATTTTGTTATTTTCGTTCCCTTCGTGATGGTAGGCGAAGAGGTCGAAGTGGAAATGGTCGAGGTAAAAAAACGCTTCGCACGGGCAAAATTGCTTAAAGTAATTTCGCCATCGCCAGAGCGGGTCACACCACCGTGCCAATATTTTGGCGTTTGTGGCGGTTGCCAATATCAGCACATGGATTACGCGGCGCAGCTTCGCATCAAGCACAAGCAGATCGTCGATTTATTTGATCGCGTTGGAAAATTTTCTGAAGCACTCATCGATCCAGTTGTCCCCTGCCCTCAACCCTACGGTTATCGGAATCGAATCATGATTCGCAGCCAGTGGGATAAAGTCAGGCAAGCGTTAAATATCGGTTTTCTCCGCGCGGAAAGCCGTCTCGTCGTGGATATCGAGGAATGCAAAATCGCGGAACCAGCATTGAACGAGCAGATCAAACAAGTGCGCAAAAACCCTCCGCCAAAAGGTGGCTTGAAAGTGGTGTTACGCGTTCCGCCCGAGAATTGGGAATTGCCGCGCGACTCTTTTTTCCAAAATAATTTTTTCCTGCTACCAAAATTGGTCGAAGCGGTGCGCGAACGTTTGCGCGACAGCAAATCACGTTTCCTGATCGACACTTATTGCGGCGTCGGCTTTTTCAGCGTGGAACTCGGCGATCTCGTGGAAAAATTTGTCGGTATCGAAGTGGATATGCCCGCCATCAAAGCGGCCCAAAAAAATGCGGCTAATCGCGGATTGGCCAATGGCGAATTTATTGGTGGGCGGACCGAAGCGCTTCTCCCCGGGTTGATTGGTAGATTCGACCGGAATTCAACGACCATCATTCTCGATCCCCCTCGCACCGGCTGTCCGCCGGAGACCATGCAATTGCTCGAACAAGTCCGCCCCTCGCAAATTATCTATGTCTCGTGTCATCCCGCCACTTTGGCGCGAGACTTGAACGTCCTATGCGCCAACGGTGTCTTTAAATTGGCGAAGGTCATCCCGCTCGACATGTTCCCACAGACGCAGCATGTCGAATGCGTGGCCGATGTGCGCGCTTGCTGACGCGTGGCGCAAAGACTTGCCAACATTTAACCCATCGTTTCAACTCAATCACCAATGACGACAGAACAAACGGAGAACTCCCGGGAAAATTTTCAACCTACCTTTGCAACACGATTCCTTCCATGGATAATCGCGAGCGGAATTCTGGTGGTTTATCTTTTCACACTTAATCACTGGGTCACTTTAAAAAGTTTGCCGATTGTCGCAAAAATTGCGCGATGGGATTGGCATCCCGGGAATTTGGAATGGCGTCCAAGCACTTTTGCGCCGTTGCACTTCCTCGTGACCTACCCTTTTCGGTGGCTCTCCGGCAGCGCGCAATTTCTGGCTTTAAACTTTTTTTCCGCACTCTGCGCCGCAATGACTTTAGGTTTGCTCGCCCGCTCGGTTGCACTTCTACCACACGATCGCACCCGCGAACAACGCCAACGCGAATCCGGCAAATTTTCTCTCTCCATTCCCCACGCCTGGTTTCCACCACTCGCCGCAGTGTTGATTTGCGGAATGCAACTGACGTTTTGGGAGAATGCGGTCGTTGCCACAGGCGAAATGTTGGATCTATTGCTCTTTGCGTATGTTATTCGGTGCCTGCTGGAATTTCGTATTTCGCAACGTGAAAGCTGGTTGACCAAGTTTGCTTTGGTTTATGGACTCGGCATTGCCAACAACTGGGCGATGATTGGATTTTTCCCATTTTTTCTCACCGCGTTGATCTGGATCAAGGGCATTAGCTTTTTCAACTTACGCTTTTTTTCACGCCTCGTTCTATTCGGCACAATGGGATTGTCCCTCTATTTATTATTTCCATTGCTCGCGAGCTTCTCCGCTAATTCCGACCAAACATTTTGGCTGGCGCTCAAGAACCATCTCCGTTTTCAAAAAAATTACCTCTACAATTTGCCATTCAAACTTGCGACCCCTCTGCGCGGTCGATTGATGGTCATTTCACTCACTTCACTTTTGCCGCTCCTGATGATCGGAATTCGTTGGCCCACCTTCCGCGGGGATGTCAGCGCTCCGGGTGACACCATCACCGCTTTCATGTTCCGTTTAGTGCATCTATTTTTCCTCGGAATTCTGCTCTCGATTTTCTTTGATCTGCCTTTTAGCCCGCGTGAACTTGGCTACCAAATCGTACCAATGCTGACCTTTTATTATTTGTCGGCTCTCGCGGTCGGTTATTTTATCGGATACGCGCTCCTCGTTTTTGGTCGTCAGGCGGCGCAAGCCTGGTCGCGTTCTGCCGGGCTGATTAAAGCGGCAAGCACAATAATTTTGGTTGCAGTTATCATTGCAGCCATTGCCGTTCCAGTAGCTCTCGTCCGAAAAAATCTTCCCCTGATTCGCGCTGGCAATAGTGACGTCCTGAATCAATACGCCAAATCCATTTCTCAATCTCTCCCGCTGAATGGCGCGGTAATTTTAAGCGATGACCTCACTCGCCTCTATTTACTCCAAGCCGCCTATGCCCAAACGGGCAAAACTTCCGACAATCTTTTTCTCGAAACCGGCTCACTGCCCGCGCCCGCCTACCACCGTTACCTGCACAAACGCGACGCCACATGGCCTGAAACACGTGCCACCAACGAGGTTTCAGATGTGGAACTCATCCAAAGGCTCATCACTCTAAATCAAACGCGCCCGGTTTTTTATCTTCATCCCAGTTTCGGTTATTACTTCGAACATTTTTATCCCTTACCACACAAGCTCGTTTACGAACTCAAGTTGTATCCCACCAATGGCATTAGCGCACCGCCGCTTGCACCCACTCTCATCAGCGAAAACCAAACTTTCTGGGATTCATTTATCAAAGATTCCCTGCCGAAACTTAACCGTCTTGCACCCAAAAACTCTGATGTTGAATTCGCCAATTCCATTTACTCGCGGGCACTGAACACCTGGGGCGTTGAAATGCAAAAAGCCAAAATGCTCCCCGAAGCCGGCCGATATTTTTCTGCTGCGCTCCAGTTGAATCCCCAGAATGTCGTCGCGGAAATTAATCAACAATTCAACGCCAGCCTGAGCAAAGGTGAAATCCGCCCAGTTCAACGGGACGACGAACTTAGTAAAAAACTTGGGCAAATCCGCAACTGGGAAACAGCTCTGACTTTGAACGGTTCTTTTGACGAACCCAATTTACTGGTAGATCTCGGCGCTACTTTTGCGCGCGGCGGAAATCTTCGGCAATCCGCACAACTCTTTTCCCGCGCGATCGAGCTGAGCCCGAAAAATTTTGGAGCGCGACTCGGTCTTGCCAAAACACTTATAGAAATGCAAAACCCCGATGGCGCACTCAAGCTCGTGCGAAAACTTCGGGATGACCCACAAACTTCCTTGCTCAACTCTTTCGCCGAACTCGAACTACTCCGCGTCGAATCCCTCGCTCGCCTCGCCAAAAACGATTTCCCGGGCGCGGAACAAATCCTACTTTCATCGCATCAAAAATTTCCAAAAGACGAAAATCGTATCGCCTTGTTGACCAAACTTTATCTGGACGTCGGCCAGTACACCAACGCGTTGAAAAGCGCGGAAATGCAATTGAAGCTGACTCCAAAGAATCCAAGCGCCCTTTTTACAAAGGCTGTTTTGAACATGCAATTTGGGCAATTTCCACAAGCAATCACTACTCTCGATCAATTGCTGGATTTGCAACCGGACAACAAAAATGCCCTCCTCAATCGCGCCATCTGCCATTTACAAATTGGAAAACTGGACGCCGCGAAACACGATTACGAATCACTTCAAAATGTGCTGCCCAAAAATACTTTTCAAATTTATTACGGGCTGGCGCAAGTGGCCGAGAAACAAAACGACAAATCCGGCGCTATCAAACTTTACAAACTTTATTTGAAGTATGCGCCGCATGGGACCGCCGAATTCGCCGACATCCAAAAGCGTGTAAAAAATTTAGAAGGCGGAAAATAATTGGATGCGTGTCACTCACGTCATCACTCGGCTTATTATTGGCGGCGCGCAGGAAAATACTGTCGCCACGGTTCTCGGTCTCCAATCCAAAACTGGTTTGCAGGTCGATTTAATTTCCGGCCCATCCCACGGTCCCGAAGGTTCGCTCGAAATCGCTTTCGCCCAAAAACCAACACTTCTCAAAATTGTCCCTGAACTGGTTCGCCCCGTGCACCCTTGGAACGACTGGCTTGCGCTGCAACAGCTCACGAAAATTTTTCACGAAACAAAACCCGACATCGTTCACACGCACAGCGGCAAAGCGGGAATTCTTGGGCGAATCGCGGCGCAGCGCGCGCGAGTTCCCATTATCGTTCACACCATTCACGGCCCTTCGTTTGGAACATTTCAGAATGGATTCTCGAATTATATTTTTCGCTCGGCGGAAAAATATGCAGCGCGATTCACAACTCATTTTATTTCCGTTGCCCACTCGATGACCGAACAATATTTGGCGGCAGGCATCGGGCGGCCCGAACAATACAGCAGCATTTTCAGCGGCTTTCCCCAGGAACCATTTCTTTCCGCGACCAATGATCCGGCGCTGCGCGCAAAACTCGGCATCAACCCAGAAGATTTTGTCGTCGGAAAAATTGCGCGCTTGTTTGAACTAAAAGGTCACGACGATTTGTTCGAGATTGCTCCTGAACTGGTGAAACGTTGTCCCCAAATTAAATTTCTTTTTGTCGGCGATGGCAAATGGCGACAACGTTTTGAACAACGCACCCGCTCACTCGGCCTGGAAAAACATTTTATTTTTGCCGGCCTGGTTCCATCTGAGGAAGTCCCCCGTTACGTCGGGATCATGGACGCACTCGTTCATTTGTCGCGACGCGAAGGTTTGCCGCGCGCGTTGCCGCAAGCGCTCGCTGCGTGCAAACCGGTGATCGCGTACGACTGCGACGGCGCAAAGGAAATTTGTATTCCGAACGAAACCGGTTTTCTGGTTCGACCTGGAGATTTTTCAACACTCACCAATTCAATACTTCGATTGGTTAACGATTCCGAATTGCGTCGGCGATTAGGAAAGCGCGGTCAGGAAATTGTCCGCCAACAATTTTCTGTGGAGCAGATGGTAGAAAATATTGGCGCGCTTTACGCCAAACTTGGTTCAAGAATTGGTGCGGCATGATTTTTCCGTTCAATATTTATCTCGCCGCTTTCGCCAGCGCTTTTCTAACGACGTTGCTTGCGTCGCCGCTTTGGCGCAAAGAATGTCGCCGGGTGGACTTGGTGGACGATCCCGGCCATCGCAAAATACATTCGACTCCCGTTCCGCTCTCGGGCGGTTTCGCGGTGATGACTGGAATCGCCGTCCCACTTCTTTTCGGCGTCGCTATTATTCTTTTTGTTTCACCTGAATCGAAGTCGTTAGCGCTGCTGCGTTATGGAATCGGAAAACGCGCGGTCGAATTGAGCGCGATTGTTTTCGGCGCAATTGGAATGCTGTTGCTCGGCTGGGTTGATGACAAACACGAGTTGTCTGCGAAAAAGAAATTTGCGGGACAATTTTTAATTGCGCTGCTGGTCGCCGTTGCGGGTGTGCGGATCACGTTGTTTGTCCCGAATATTTTATTCAGCTATGCCGTGACGATTTTATGGATTCTCACGGTGACGAACGCGTTCAATTTCATCGACAACATGAATGGACTTTGCACCGGTGTCGGCTTGATTGGCGCGTGGTGTTTTGCTTTGAGCGCAGCGGCCTCTGGACAATATCTCGTCGCGATTTTGGCATTTGTTGCGGCAGGTTCTTTGCTGGGATTTTTGCCGAATAATTTTCCAAAGGCATCTGCGTTTCTCGGTGATGCCGGAAGCCATCTCGTCGGTTTTCTTTTGGCCGTGCTGGGAATTCTCCCGCATTTTTACACACCTCAAAATCAGAAAAGCTTGGCTGTGTTGAGTCCGCTGCTGATTTTGGCGATTCCACTGGCCGATTTGGTTTGCGTGGTGATTGTACGCTGGCGATTGGGAAAACCGTTTTATCTTGGAGACAATAACCATTTTTCGCATCGGCTCGTGCGGCGCGGATGGAGCACTACTCGTGCAGTTATTTTTATTTGGTTTCTTGCGGCATTGTCGGGTTGCTTTGCGCTTCTCTAGACACTTCGGTGGATGCGGTGGGCGCGCTGCTCGCAGCGATGGCTTCCGAGAGAACGCCCAGCGCTTCCGCGCGAACGACGGCTCCCACCAACCGATTTTCTTTGAATGTATTTACGACTGGAACATTGCGTTGTTCGCTCGCCAACAAAATAGGCAAGGCATCGAGTAACCGTTGGCTGGGCGTCAGGCATGGTGGTGGCGGACGCATTACGTCGTAGGCAATAATGGCGTTCAACTCCTGCCCGGCGTTTAAATATTCCTTCAAATCATGCAACGCTACCACCCCGAGCAGGCGCTGCTTTTCATCGACCACGGGAAGGAAATTATTGGAATTGGTTAGAAATCGTTCTCCGATTTCACGGAGGGTTGCGGTTTCGTAAACCGGCGGAACCGGCATTCGCATCAAATCTCCAACCGTCTGTTCGGTGGCCGCGCCCGCCCGAGCGGTTTCGGAGTGCAACGCCAAACCTTTTTGGCGCAAGGGTTCGGTGTAGATCGATTCAGGATGATAATGGCGAGCGACTAAAGTGGAGATCACACTAGCCAGCATGAGTGGCGGCATGAGCGAATAATTCAAAGACATTTCAAAAATCATGATCATCGCCAGCAAGGGCGAACGGGTCGTTGCCGAAAGCATGCTGCCCATTCCTACCAACGCAAATACACCAATGGGTAATTGCTCACCGAAATGTGCGAGGTGTAAAATTTTTCCAAAGACCGCACCCAAGCCTGCGCCGAGAAATAAGGTTGGAGTGAAAACGCCACCCACTGCGCCGGAACCAATGGAGATCACGGTAGCCAAAAGTTTTGCGAGGATAATTCCGAACAATAACTTCAGTTCAAAGTTGTCGTGCAAAATGTCGTTCGCGGCGGAGTAGCCATTGCCCCAAACTTGCGGATAGCCAATGGCAATAAATCCGACGAATGCGCCGCCGAGAGCCAATCTTGCGTAGAGCGGAATAGAGATTGAGGAAAACTTTTCCTCGCTCCGGCGCAACATTTTCATGAACAACACTCCCAGTCCGCCCGCCAACGCGCCCAGCAGCAAGAACCACGGAAGTTGTGCGACGCGAGTGAATTCAAAGGCGGGCATTGCATACCCTGGGTTGATTCCAAAAAAGTTCCGCGAAAGCATCGACGCGATGACTGAGGAAAAAACCAGCGGCGCGAAAAGGTTCATGGAAAAATTTCCAAGGACAATTTGTGCCGCGAAAACCGCCCCCGCGACCGGCGCGTTGTATGCCGCAGCCAACCCGGAAGCAGCGCCGCACGCGACAAGTAAGCGCAATCGATAGGGATGCCACTTGGCCCATTGCCCGCACTTGGATGCGAGCATGGCTGTGAGTTGGGTGATGGCACCTTCCCGCCCGATGGATGCGCCCGTTCCGATGCTCATCAGCGAAGAAAGCCCCCTCACTAATGCGCTGCGAAATGGCAACCGTCCATCGCCCGAAACAACGACTTCCAGGAAATTAGTAGAGCCTTGTTTGCCAACCAGCCGGACGCCGAGGTAAAGAATGGCCCCCGCCGCAAGTCCGCCGACGGTGGGAATGACGAATCGTTGCCACCACAAAATCGAATGCGCCATACTAACGGGATCACCGGCAGCGCCAAAAATAATCATCTGCACCAATCGGATGCTGTTGTAGAAAATCAGGTTGGTAAATCCACCGATCACGCCGACCAGTCCAGCGAGGACCAGATGAAACGCTTCTTCACTGAAGCTGATTTTTTCACGAATCGAGAGAATTCGCTTCCAATGTCGGCGGACGAATTCCTTAGCTTTGAGAAGGTAAGGTTCTGAAGTTTTTCGCCAGGATTGCACGATTCAAATCCAAAAATAGTTTTTGCCGATGGCTAAGGCTGCGTTTGGTTGCAAGCGTCTCAAATCAACCCGCCCCAAAAATGTAGCGCGAGAGTGGCTAATCCTAAAAAGAAAAAGAATCCGGCCACGTCGGTCACGGTTGTTAAAAAAATGCTGGAAGCGAGCGCGGGATCGATTTTCATCGCTTTCAAACCGAATGGAATCATGACCCCGGACAATGCTGCCGCGATCAAATTCATCCACATCGCCACGCCCACCACAATTCCAAGGACCATGTTGCCTTTCCACAAATAGCTGAAAGTTCCGACCACCAAGCCGATGGCAAGGCCGTTGGCCAAGCCGAGCAAAAGTTCTTTCGTCAATGCTTTGCGTCCATCGCCAGGAGAAATTTCGCCGAGGGCCAGATCGCGAATAATTACGGTTAAAGTTTGCGCACCGGCATTGCCGCCCTGCCCTGCGACGATCGGCAAAAAAATCGCTAGCACCGTCCAGCGCGCGATGGTGTCTTCAAAAAATCCGACGACGGCGGCGGCGAGAAATGCCGTGGCAAGATTGACGAGTAACCACGGCAATCGGGTGCGAATCGATTTATTCCAAGGCGTCAACGCGCGTTCTTCACCGGACAAACCGACCATCAATTGCATGTCCTCGGTCGCTTCGTGTTGCGCAACTTCGATGACGTCATTGGCGCTGACGATTCCGAGCATCCGGTCGTTCTCATCAACAACGGGGAGACCGAGGTAATGATAATGTTCGAAGCGTCGCGCAATTTCTTCCTGGTCAGCATCGACGCGAATGGATGTCACGTTGCGATTCATGATTTCTTCGATGCGTCGGTCAGGTTTGCGAAAGACCAGGTCGCGCAACGAAATGACGCCGACCAATTTTTGCTGTCCGTCGGTGACATACAAATACGAGACATCTTCGATTCGTTCTTCGGCGTGAGAGCGGAGCGTTTCCTGACATTCCTGAATCGTCTGATCGGCGCGCAAGGAGATGAAACGGTCGCTCATGATCCCGCCCGCCGTGTCCTCGGGATAGCGGAGCAATGCGCTGACCTTGGCGGATTGTTCGGGTGGCAAATCTGCGAGCGCTTCGGCGCGTTGTTCTTCGGTCAAGTCCTGCGCCACATCCGCCGCTTCGTGCGACGGCATTTTGCGCAGAAAATTGGTGACTTGTTCGGAGGAAAGTTCGGAAAGTAACTCAGCGGATTTTTCCGGCTCCAGTTCCGCTACCACTGCGGACGCGACCCATGGCGGCAACAAAGTTAAAATCTCGCGCGCCTCATCAGTGGGCAAGCGTTGCAGACGATCCGCCAAATCCGCAGGGTGAAGCTGCGCATATTCTTCGAGCGAGATTGTTTCCCGATTTTCCATGTCGTTGCACCAGACTAAAAGCGAATGACACTCGTTGTCCAGCGGGACGGAAAAGAGTAGTCAGAATTTGGCGGCGAGCCTACGTTGCCATCAGACCTCCGACTAATATGAAACCGACTCCAACTCTGAATTTATTCGCAATCTGTGGCGCGCTTTGGTTCGCATGCAGCCATCCTGCCATTGGGAAACCTCCGATTGATAAAAGGGAGACTTGTTCCAACTCAAAAACGATGGACATCAAAGGATGGGGCACGGCGATTGATCCCGATGGTGATTGTGAATTTTTTCTTTCAAAGGAGTCGTTATTGATTCGTGTTCCCGGCACGCCCAATCCGCACGATTTAGCGGCAGAGATCGAGACGGTAAATGCGCCGCGTGTTCTCAAAACGGTGCGCGGCGATTTTACAGTTCAAGTGAAGATTGACGGTCGTTTTACGCCGGGAAAGGAATCAACCTTGCCTGGTCGCGTCGGCTACAACGGCGCGGGACTTGTGGTCATGGCTGATTCGCAAAATGTGGTCTGCCTTGCTCGCGCGGTGATGAACCATCCCGGTAGCGAGCCGAAGCCATACGCCAACTTCGAGATGCGCGCCCACGGAGAACTGGCACGCATGGGCAATGCCAACGCAAAACCGCTGCCCAGCAGCGGTCCCGTTTTTCTCAGGCTGGAGCGGCACGGCCAAAAAATATCTGGCGCAGTGAGCACGGATGGCAAGGAGTGGGATCAACTCAAGCCGAAAGAGCTTCCGATGGATTGGCCCAAGAAACTTCAGGTAGGCGTGGTCGCCATCAGCACATCGACGAATGAATTTAATCCACGGTTTTCTAACTTCAAAATTGTGAAATAGCAGCCGCGCTCCAATCCGATTGCCAACGGCGCGGTGCTTCGCCACTGTAACCGCCGAATGAGTAAAAGTTTCTACGTCACCACCGCCATCGACTACGTCAACGGTCACCCGCATCTCGGCCATGCTTACGAAAAAATTATTGCGGACGTGATTGCGCGGGTGCATCGCGCCCTGGGTGAAGAAGTTTTTTTTCTGACGGGCCTCGATGAACACGGGCAAAAAGTTCAACAAGCCGCTGTTGCCGAAGGAAAAACGCCGCAGGTTTATTGCGATGAATTTGCCGCATGTTGGAAAAATTTCGCGCGCTCACTTGGTTTGACCAATGATGATTTTGTTCGCACCACCGACCCGCGGCACAAGGAAGTGGTCCAAACGATTCTCACCAAGCTCAACAATGAAGGTCATTTTTATAAAGCGATTTACAAAGGATTTTATTCACCCAGCGCGGAAACCTTTTTGACGGAGAAAGATCGTTTGCCCGATGGCTCGTTCGACGCGACCTACGGCAAAGTCGTTGAGCTAGAGGAAGAAAATTATTATTTCAAACTGCAAGCCCAACAGCAGTGGCTGATTGATTACATCGAGGCGAATCCGAATTTTGTGCAGCCGAGTTATCGTCGCAATGAAGTCCTTGGATTTCTGAAAAATAATACGCTGGAAGATTTGTGCATCAGCCGTCCGGCGTCGCGGCTCAACTGGGGCATCCCGATTCCGTTCGACAACAATTATGTGACGTATGTTTGGTTCGATG
>JBKJOZ010000241.1:0-7771 GCA_046595315.1 Limisphaerales bacterium | reverse complement strand
TTTTATCTGGCGACTTGGGAAATCGGAGAAAGTGGTTTTATCGAAATGGAACCATTGCACATCGTTTCTTTTGCCGAAGTGGAAAAAAGAATTCTCGAAGGACAAACAGTCATTGGCCCTGACGCCACCCATTATTTTAGTGGCGCAAAAGATTTGTGCGCTGAAGCTGCGACATTGGGAAAAATTGCCTTGGCAAAAACTGATTTTATTTCAGGGGAAAAACTGGAACCCATTTATCTGCGCGAAACCAGTTTTGTAAAAGCGCCGCCCCCGCGTGTGATTTGAACCGAGCGGGAAGAATTAAACTTTTTTGACCAGCACCGCTTTGTTCTTCTTGAGATATTCCTGCACAGTGCCGATTCCACCCAAGCTGATGGGGACGCGTTTTTGATTCTGATAAAGGCGGTAATGGGTGAGGGTTTTCCCAACTTCCATGATTTCAACGTGCGTATCGTTCATCTTCCAGAGTTGACCTTTGGCGAGGGGTTCGATCCTGCTTTTTACCTTCATAGATTTCCTGTGCGTCCGTATCATACTTAAACGTATCGTTTTTGCAATCCGCAATTGAATTTCTACCTCAGAGCCGGTTAATGCGAGCCGCTTATGGGAAAATCAGGGTTGTAACACGCCCCCCGTGCTTGAAGTTATAGGTATGAAAAAATCAATTATTTGTATGATAACTGTTGCTGGATTGCTGATTTCTAGCACCGCGCCGGTGTTTGCACAAAACGGGGAGAAAACCATTTTTCGTGACTTGCCTGAGGCCGTGAAGAAAACGGTTCTTACTCAAAAAGGCCATCGAGACGTCAGAAAAATTGAAAAGTTTACTCACGATGGCAAAACCATTTATGAAGTCAGAATTGATCGCAAACAAGGTGCTGACAAAGTCGTTTTCATCGGGGAAGACGGATCTTTGGTGACGGATACAGCAATCGTAAATCACCAGAATTCGACCGCGCGGATGCAATTGAAAGATTTGCCGCTGTCGGTTCAAGAAACCTTCAAAAAAGAGGCTCCTACAGGGAAAATTACCGACATTGACTTGAACACTGCGAGCGGGAAGACGGTTTACGAAATCAAATACACTCGCGCTAACCAAGCCAGTGAAATTCTGATCAATGAAGATGGTTCTATCAATCGTGAACAGCTTTCACGATCAAATGATTTTAAAGGAAACAGAACATCAGAAAACAGTATCAATAATTCCAATCCAAAGGGCGGGCAAGTTGGCTTTGACCGTCCCTTAGCCGCTACCCAAAAAATGGATTTTGACGCACTTCCTCAAGCTGCGAAGCGAACGGCGCGCGACCATGCCGGTTCCAACCGGATTGAAGACGTGGAACGCGGCACCTTAGATGGTAAAACGGTTTATGAAATCGCTTTCAAATCAGAAGGCCAACACCACGAACTGCGCTTGGCTGAGGATGGTTCGGTCGTTCAGGAAATTGCAGGGACAAACATCCGTTTCCCCGGCGCGTTGACGGTTGACGAAGTTCCAAAACCCGTGCGGAACGCGATTCGCCAGCAAATTGGATCCGGTGAAGTGAACGACATCGACAAAATGACTATCGGCGGAAAAACTGTTTACGAAGTCGGATTTAAAAAAGAAAAAGGCGGCGCGCAGCATGAACTGCGGATTGCTGAAGATGGAACGGTGTTGGGCGAACCCGCCGGAGCGCAAAAGAAATAACCGAAACAAACCTCTCAGCCGCCGGATACTTCCGGCGGCTTTTTTATTGGTTAGAAAATCAAAAAAAAGTTGCCGCGAATTTTCTCACTGCTTAATCTTTTCCGCATGCCTCCCCTTGTCGCTGAACCGCAGGCCGACCCAAAGGATTATTCCTGGGCAGAATATCTGGATTGCATGGAGGGCGGATCGGATGTCCTTACCCTCCCCCCGCAAGCCAGGCCAGCCAAACAAGCCACCGCCAGTCAAAAAAACCATCCAATTTTAGGTTTATCCGTTGCCGTGGGGCTTACTGTGGTCGCAATTTTTTTAAGCGAACTGCCAGTCTGGCCATTTACGCTTGCCGATAAACGCCATCCAATCGAGCCCGTCATGCTCGCCATTATTTTGGGCATGGTCTTGAGCAATCTCTGGGCATTGCCGAAAAATTTCGGCGCTGGAATAAAATTTTCCGTGAAAAAATTATTGCCGCTCGGAATCGTTTTTCTGGGCGCGCGGCTCAATTTTCGCGATGTGGTGGAATTAGGCGCTACGGGCGTTGCTTTGAGCATTCTTGAAACGGTCGTGGCTCTGGCGTTTCTAATTTTTCTGGCAAAAAAATTAAACCTTTCACCAAAACTGGGATTGCTTCTCGGAGTTGGAACCGCGATTTGCGGTGGAACTGCCATTGTCGCGACAGCTCCAGTGATCGACGCGGAAGAAAAAGATGTGGTGTTCAGTGTTGCAACAGTGACTTTGCTGGGATTGATCGCCATGTTCCTTTTACCGGTGCTGGGCTCGCTCATGCACATGAGCCAAAAAGCATTTGGAATCTGGGCTGGGCTCGCCATTCACCAAACTCCGCAAGTCGTCGCGGCGGGATTTGCCTACGGGTTGGACGCTGGCAAAACGGCGACGATTGTGAAATTGGCTCGTGTCTGTCTGCTGGCACCGGTCGTTTTTCTGGCGGGGTTGATGCACGCCCGAGCCCAACTGAAGCTCGACGCCACTGCGGAAAAAAAACACATCAATTACTTCCATCTTTTCCCGATGTTTGTTTTGGGATTTCTAGGAATGGCGCTGCTGCGGACGATTGGACTCATCCCTGATGTTACTTTTCATCTTTCCAGCGCAGCAATTTTCGGGACGAACAGTCCAACGCTCAATCTGGCTTCATTTTTTCAGGATATTTCCAAATATTGCATCGTGATCAGCATGGCGGGCGTCGGACTAGAGACAAAATTTTCCGCGATGAGGCAAACTGGGGCAAAACCTTTTCTGGCGAGTTTACTGGCCGCGATGCTGATCGGAGTTTTGGTGCTGGGCTTAATCAAAGTTCTAGGAATTTAAGCCGGAAGCGCGTCTCGCAATTTTCCTCTGTTGCGGAACTTCTGCACTCAATTATTTCTGCGCCAAAATCCATTCGGCCAAAACTTTCACTTCCGCTTGTGAAAGTTGTTTAAAGGGTGGCATCGGAAAAGTTCCCCACAATCCGGCGCCGCCATTTTGGATTTGATGTGAAACTTTTGCGACCGCTTCGGGATTGCCATGATATTTCGCAGCCACATCTTTGTAGGCTGGCCCAATAATTTTCGTTTGCGCGTTGTGACAATTGAAGCAGCCACTGTTTTGCATCACTTTTTTCGCATCAACCGGCGCTGAGATTTCCTTTGCGACTACGGGGATGGCGGCGTTTGTCGCATCCGTTCCGTAACTTCTCGCGAAATAATCCACAATCGCATCGACCTGATTGGTCGGAATTGGCGCTCCGTATTTGCCGATCATTTTATCCACGGCGCCCTTCCAAAACTTCGCGGGCATGGGCGGTTGCATGGCGGCGTAATCGGCGGAATGGCAGGTCAGACATTGCGCGTTGGCGAGGTCGGCGCCGGGCGCTGGTTTGTAAACGCCCATCTCAATCGGTAATTGGATTTTGACCGGCTCGGATTGGGCGGTGAACGCAGCGACGAAAATAACCGCAAGAGAAGTAGTTAAATTTTTCATTTTTTGAAAATTAAATGGCTTGGACGCGGACGGTTTCAACGACGTTGCGCATGTATCCGGCGGGATTCCAAAGTGGGTCGAGCGGTTGGGATTCGCCGACGCGATTGATGGCGCGCACTTTTAATTCATGTTGGCCAGAAGCCAAGGTCAGCCCGTTCGCCTGCCATTCGCGGAAAGAATATTTGCCCAAATCGTTTCCGAGTTGCGCGCCTTGCCAAACTTTCCCGCCGTTGACGGAATACAAAATTTCTTTGATGCCGTAGCCGCCGTCAAACGCGATTCCTTTCAAGGAAATTTTTTCGTTCGCCTTCAGCGTGTCGCCATCTTTGTAATTCGTGATGAAGGAGCGGATGTTGAATTTTTTGATCGGCGTTGTTTTTGCGGGCGTGGTTCCCGGTTCGATGAATCCGCAATCGTTATCAGGAATTCGATAAGCCGGGTTCATCCAAAAATTGTTCAACGCCTCGTCCAAGACGGTGATCTCGTTGACGTGTTTGACCCAATACGTCCCAAAATAACCGGGGACAATCAGGCGTAGCGGAAAACCGTTCAACATCGGGAGAGGTTCGCCATTCATTTCGTAAGCGAGCATCACGTCGCCATCGAGCGCGTGATCGAGTTCGAGCGCCTTGACGAAGTCCGGCGTTTTTTCCGAAACACCTTTGTCGAGTCCGTTGAACGTGACCTGTTTGGCCGATGCTTTTACGCCCGCTTTGGCCAACACATCTTTCAAGCGCACGCCGCGCCATTTGGCATTTCCCATGGCGCCGTTGCCGAGTTGACCGCCGCCCACGCGCGGTTGTGAAAATCCACGGCTGTTTCCTGAACATTGGCAAACCGCGACAAGTTCAACCGGTTCAAACTTTTTCAAATCTGCCAGCGAAAGGGTGAGGGGCGATTCGACTGAGCCTTTGATTTCCAAACGAAATGTATCGGGATCAATCGAGAGCGGAATGTCGGACAAATGGTAGCGCACGAAAAACGCGTCGTTGGGTGTGATGACATTTTCGTTAAAAACGGAAAAAGGCGTTTCCAATTGCGGCGGCCGCGCGGTCACGAGGATCAGAGGACGTTTCTGCGGATACTTGACCAACCGCCGTTCGCCATTGGCGAAGGGCAACGTGATTTTGTCATCGGCCAGAAGTTTGGCGGCGGGCAAAGCGGCGATTGCTGCGGCCAGCCAACCGCTGGAACGCAAAAAATGGCGACGATTGATGGCTGAAAGTGGCAAATCAGATTTGGGCATGGCGAAAAAGTAGGGAAAGAATTTTTTTGACGCAATTGTTAAGTCAGGAAATGGAAAGCTTTTGCCGAATGCTTCGGGATCTTTGCGAGCCATCGCGTTGGCGATCGAGTTGTTGCATGTGCTGCATGTGCTGGCTCTGGCGGTTCAATAATCAGGACAAGATGCAGGTTTCCGCGCGTGAATCGGAGCCGGGCAAATGGGTGTCGGCCGGAAATGGCCGTAACGGAGCATTTAGCGTTAGCTTGGAATAAGGGTGAGTGAGGCAATTCGAGATTTCAGCGATTGACACCCATTTCTTCGTTGTTATGTTCTCGACTCGCTTTGCGGGAAGCCGCGAACGGTTCGTTGCCCCAGCCAGTCGCTGTGTGACACAATTTAGTGAGGAAAAATGAAACGCCAATATCAACCATCGAAAATGCGCCGCAAACGGCAGCACGGTTTTCTGAATCGCAATTCTACCAAGAGCGGCAAAGCCACTTTGGCCAATCGCCGCCGCGTCGGCCGCAAGCGTTTGACGCCGGTCTGATTTTTGCCATGGGCGTCGAGCCTTCTCGCTCGTTAGGCTTCCCGCGTTCCAGTCGTTTAAAATTGGCGCGCGATTTCCTCCGAACAAAAACCAAGGGCGAACGGGCGGTTTGCGGTTGTTTGATTGCAAATTGGCTTTTGCTTCCGGCGGATTCACCCACACGCCTCGGCGTCGTGACGAGTAAAAAAATCGGGAATGCGGTGAAACGGAGTCGGGCGCGACGGTTATTGCGGGAAAGTTTTCGTTTGCACCAGCACGATTTTAAGCAACCTGTGGATTTAGTTTTGGTCGCGCGCAATTCGATTGTTGGAAAATCATTTGGCGAAGTAGAACAAGATTTCCTGCGCGCACTCGGCAAAGCGAACCTGTTGAAATCGTGATGAATGCGGGGCAACACATTTTAATTTTTTTCGTGCGTCTCTATCGCTGGACGCTTTCTCCTGCGAAAACTTTTCTTTTTGGCCCCCTCGGGCGCTGCCGTTTCACTCCCAGCTGTTCTGAATACGCTTTGGAATCAGTGCGGATTCACGGGGTGTTTGGCGGAAGCTGGCTGGCCCTGAAACGCATTTGCCGTTGCCATCCCTTCGGTGGTTGCGGACACGACCCGGTTCCATCTGAATTAAAAATTCGCACTTCAAAATTTAAAACTGCCTTTCATGGATCGTAAATCTGTCATCGTTCTCGTCATTTCTTTCGCGTTGATTTTGCTTTGGCCAAAGCTGATGCATCAGCTTTATCCAACGCCCAAAAGCACGAACATGGTCGCAATGGCCACCAATCAATTGGCAACCAACGTTTCGACAACGGCGATTTCAGCGGCAACCACAAATGCGGCCCTTCCACAAATCAAAGATGATGCGCCGGAAAAGTTGTTGGTCGTGACGAATGACAACGCGTTTTACACCTTCACTTCGCGCGGCGGCGGTTTGAAATTAATTGAACTTCGCAAATATCGTGAGTCGATTGATTGCGGCAAAACCACCGCGGGCGAACAGCGTTTGGCGACGCTCAACACCAAAGCGCCGGTGCCGACTTTGGCGTGGTTGGGTGAGGGTATGGAAAACGGCGGGTTTAATTTGACGAGTTCGAGCAACACGGTGCGGGCGGAGCGAGTGTTGTCCAACGGGATTGTGGTCATCAAAGAATTTCAAATCAGCTCGAATTATTTGCTCCACGCCAAGGTGCGATTAGAAAATCGGTCAGCGCAAACCACCGTGATTCCTGCGCACGAAGTGGTGGTCGGCACCACAACGCCGATGAGTGTCCACGACGAATCCGCGACGATGGGCGTGTTTTGGTTCAACGGATCGAAGGCCGAGCACGTGGACGGGAATTGGTTCGCGAACCGATCGATGCTCAGTTGCGTCGGGATGGGTGGACAACCGCGCACCGAATATGAAAACGGAAACAGCAACGTCGTTTGGGCCGCAGTGCATAATCAATTTTTCACATTGGCCGTCATGCCTCGCGAAGCTGCCCCCAAAGTGACTTCGCGGAGAATTGATTTGCCCCCGCCGAGTCATGAAATCCTCACAAACGATTCGAAAGCTGCCGCTCATCCGTTCGGTTTTCAGACCGCTTTGGCGTATCCGGCATTGACGCTGACGAGCAATCAAGGACTTGAGCGGCAATACACGATTTACGCTGGGCCGAAGGAATACAACGCCCTCGCCCGTATCGGCGACGACATGAAAAACGATTTGGATCGCGTGATGGATTTTGGTCCGCCGTTTGGATTCTTCGCGAAACTGCTGTTGCTCTCGATGAACGGGTTGCACGCGATTGGGTTGGGTTACGGTTTTGCGATTATCGCGATCACCGTGATCATCAAATTGCTGTTTTGGCCGTTGACGAACGCGAGCACGAAATCCATGAAACGGATGCAATCGTTGCAGCCGCAAATGAAAGCGATTGCGGAAAAATATAAGGATGATCCAGCGAAGAAAAACCAGAAGACAATGGAGTTCATGAAGGAGAATAAGGTCAGCCCGCTCGGCGGCTGCTTGCCGATGCTCTTGCAGATCCCGGTGTTCTTCGGATTTTATAAAATGTTGCAGAGCGCGATTGAGCTGCGCGGGGCGAGTTTCTTGTGGGCGTGCGATTTGTCGCAAGCCGATACCGTGGCGCACATCGCCGGTTTTCCCATCAATCCGATGCCGCTATTAATGGGCGTCACAATGCTGTTCCAAGCGCGTCTGACGCCTCCGTCGCCTGGCATGGACCCGGCACAGCAAAAGATTATGAAATATATGCCGCTGATGTTCATGTTTATCCTCTATAAAATGTCAGCGGGATTGACGCTTTACTGGACCGTGCAAAATTTGTTAAC
>JBKJOZ010000223.1:0-16541 GCA_046595315.1 Limisphaerales bacterium | reverse complement strand
TAAATCAATTTGCGTCGGGTCGCCGGTGATAACCGCTTTGGAACTGTAACCGAGTCGCGTGAGAAACATGAACATCTGTTCCGCCGTGGAATTTTGCGCCTCATCTAAAACGATGAAGGCGTGATTGAGAGTCCGTCCGCGCATGTAAGCAAGTGGCGCAATTTCAATGACGCCGCGCTCCATGTTTTTCTGGATTTCTTCCACCGGCATCATGTCGTGCAAGGCATCGTAAAGCGGACGCAGATACGGCGTTATTTTTTCCAACAAATCACCCGGCAAAAATCCGAGCGCCTCACCCGCTTCGACGGCAGGACGCGTCAAAATAATTCGCGAAACCTTTTCCTGCTTCAACGCTTCGACCGCCATGGCCATGGCCAAATATGTTTTGCCGGTGCCAGCCGGGCCTACGCCGAAAGTGACATCGTGACCCCGGATTTTTTCGACGTATTGTTTCTGGCCAAGCGTTTTTGGAACGACAGCAGGTTTCTTTGAGGAGGTTAGAATTTTCTCGGAGTAAAGATTTTTGAGAGCGTCCGCTCCTTCATTTTTCACGACCGACAACGCCTGATCGAATTCGCGATTGCGAATGGGCGTGCCCGATTTGACTGAAGTTTCCAGCAACTGAAAAAGTTGTTTGGCGCGTTGGATGTTTTCAACCTCTCCGTCGAGCTTGATCCAGCCTTCACGAGAAGTGGCCTGGACGTTAAGCTCGATTTCCAGCGCGCGCAGATTTTTCGGGTCGTTGTTGAAAAGTTGCTGCGCGAGCCGAGCGTTTTCAAAATGGAGAGTTTCAGTAGCCATGCGATTAAGTAATTACAAGTTCCGCGCGCAACTTTGCCGCGAGCTCTTTCAAAGCTTCGGGCAAGACGGTGGTGTTCGCAATCACCGGCATGAAGTTGGAATCCCCCGCCCAGCGCGGCACAATATGAATGTGGAGATGTTCCTGAATTCCGGCGCCCGCCACCTTGCCCAGATTCACGCCGATGTTGAATCCATCCGGATTCATGACTTTGGTCAGCGCGTTTTGGCAACGGCGCAAGAGCTTCATCAAGTCGCTCGTTTCTTCATCAGTCAATCCATTGAAATCCGGCGTTTGTTTGTAGGGAACGACGAGCAGATGTCCACCCGTGTAGGGAAAAGTATTGAGCACGGCAAAGCAGGTGCGGTCACGCGCCACGACGTAATTGGCCTCGTCATCACTCGATTGAGCAATGCCGACGAAGAGCGAGCCGTTCGCCGATTTATTCGGTGAAAGGATATATTGAATCCGCCACGGTGCGTGCAGTGCTTCCATCGGGTAACGCTAGTGGGCGCGAAAATTTTTGTCAAAGCTGCGACACGTTCAAGGAATCTTGTTCATAGCGCGCAATAATAATATGATTTGAAATCGCGTTATGGAACCCACTTTGTCATCGAAACCGAAAAGGGATTTATGCTTCTGGTGTTTTTTGCTTGGACGTGCCGTTGGAATGTTAGCGGTGGTGCTAACAATTCCACTCACTCATGCCGCAATGTCAAAATTCTATCACCGAACCGGCCAGCAGGAATTTCTAAAGACAATCACGTCTATGATGGATGGTATTATCGCAGCAATTATTTATCTGGTTATTGCCACCGTTGCTCACATGGTTGTTCAAAAGCGCTCCCAGCGCACTAAATGGTGGACAGAGGGACTTGTTCTAGGATTTTTCATTTTTCTCCTCGTGTATCAAAACCTGTGAGGGTCAGCCTCAACACCTCCAAAATGTTTCTGTTGTTGCTACTTCCACGAATTGAAATATTTTTCCGCTATGCCGAAAGTGACCATTTTGCCAGCCAACAAGTCCGCCGAAGTTCCGGCAGGCGAACTTTTGCTGGAAGCGGGCGAAAAGGCGGGCGTGGAAATGGAAGCCGGCTGTTTTAATTGTTCCTGCGGAACCTGCGTCGTTGAAGTCGTCAGCGGCATGGAAAATCTCGAACCTGCTTCTCCCGAAGAGCTCGATGTGCTTGACGCGTGGAACAAAGATCCAGAGAAATATCGCCTGACTTGTGTCGTGAAAGTGAAGAACGGCGATGTGACAATTCGCGCCGGACATTAAAAATTTAATTTGCACCCAAACTTAAAATTTTGACCATGCCACAAACTGTCGCCAGCCACGAAGTGACTGTTTCCTCGCCCGAAGACCAATATCAAAACGCTTTTCGCTGGATGTTGCTCGCGCGATTGCTGGACGACAAATTTGCCAGCCTTTATCGCGGAGGAAAAATTACCGGCGGCGTTTTTCTCGGTCGCGGCCAGGAAGCGGTGAGCGCGTCTCTCGGCGTCGCGTTACGCAAAGGCGATATTTTCGCTCCGTTGATTCGCGACCTCGCCGGTCGTTTGGCTTTTGGCGAACCCATTCTTGATGCGGTGCGGACTTATCTTGGGTCTGCGCTCGGCCCGATGCGCGGTCGCGATGGCAATGTGCATCGCGGTCGGCCCAAAGAAGGTTTGCTCCCGATGATCAGTCATTTGGGCGCGATGATTCCAGTGGTGAACGGAATGTTGATGGCGCGACGTTTTCAAAAACGCGATGGCGTGGGTGCAACGTGCCTCGGTGAAGGCGGAACTTCGACCGGCGCGTTTCACGAAGGCTTGAATCAAGCTGCAATTGAAAAACTTCCTTTGATTTTAATCGTGGCCAATAATCAATACGCCTACTCCACGCCGAGTGTGCGGCAGTTTGCTTGCGATTCTTTGGTGGACAAAGCGGTGGGTTACGGAGTCGAGGGGCACGCGGTGGACGGGACAGATTTGGAGGCGTGCCTGAAAGTCATTGGAGCTGCGGTGGCGAATGCGCGAAATGGGCGCGGCCCACAATTGATCATTGCAAAATTGCTTCGCCTCTGCGGACACGGCGAACACGATGACAGCAGTTACATTGATCCAAAATTGCGAACCGATCCTAGCGGTCGCGATTGTTTGAAAGTGGCTGAAGACTTTTTGATCGAACAAAAACGCGCGGATCGAAAAATGATTGATACCTGGCGCAGTGAATTTCAGGAGAAGATTGAAGATGCGGTGGCAACGGCCCGTCGCGAGCCGGGCCCAGATCCGTTCACTGAAAATTGGCAGGCTATTTCAACCTCGCATTTAGTGGAACTTCACAGCGCAATTTAATAGAAATGAGCATCACCTATCTTGAAGCCATTCGTGAAGCGCAGGCAAAAGCGCTGGCAGACGATCCGCGCGTTTTTATTTACGGGCAGGATGTCGGCGCGTTCGGTGGCGCGTTCAAAGCAACAAAAAATTTGGCGAAAGAATTTCCAGGTCGTGTGCTGGATGCGCCCATCAGCGAAGACGCCATTGTCGGCGCGGCGGTTGGCGCTGCGCTGGAAGGAATGCGACCGATTGTGGAAATGCAATTTGCAGATTTCTCCACCGTTGGTTTCAACCAGATCATCAATAATGCCGCCACGCTTTTCTGGCGCACAAATGTTTCCTGCCCAATCACGATACGCTTGCCGTCCGGTGGCACTTCCGGCAGCGGCCCTTTTCACAGTCAAAACATGGAGGCACTTTACGCGCATTATCCCGGATTGATTGTCATGACGCCGGGAACGGTCGAGGACGCTTACAGCATGTTGCTCGAAGCGGTGGCGATTGATGACCCTGTCATTTTCTGCGAACACAAATATCTTTATAACCATCTCAAGGCGGAAAAATTGCCGAGTGAAGCAATGCCCGTGGGCAAAGCGCGAATCGCGAGACCGGGGCGTGATTTAACGATTGTTGCCTACAGCGCAATGGTGCACGAAGCGCTCGCCGTGGCGGAAGAATTGGCGTCGGAAGGAACGGAAATCGAAGTCGTTGATTTGCGTTCCGTCAAACCGCTCGACACGGACACCGTCATCGCATCCGTCGCGCGCACCGGAAAATTATTGTGTGTCGGTGAAACATTTCCGTGGGGCGGAGTGACTGCGGAAGTGATTGCGCGCGTCGCCACCGAAGCGTTTGACTTGCTCGATGTGCCGCCGCAACGGTTGAACGCCAAAGACACGCCCGTTCCGTATCATCCAAATCTTTGGGCGGCGCATCGTCCGACAGCGCGGAGCATTGCTGTGGCCGCGAGAAATCTTTTACGAAATTAAATTTATGCCGCGAATTCCAATCATCATGCCGCAACTCGGCGAATGGATTGCCGAGGCAACGATTATCAATTTTCTGGTCAAAGCAGGCGACAGAGTTGCCGCCGACCAGGACATCATTGAAGTGGAAACCAACAAAGCCACGATGAACGTCGCTGTGCCTTGTCCCGGACTCGTGGAAGTTTTTAGCGCAAAAATAAACGAAAGTTATCCAGTCGGTTCAGTGCTCGGCTACATCGAGGCCAGCAAAGAAGACGCGACGCGACTGGGGCTGGATGTTTCTCCCAATGCAGAGGCCTCAGAAAAATCTGATGGTGCCAACGGTGAGGCGGAGAGCGGAAAAGTCGTCGAGAGAAAATATCGAGTCGAACCAACCGTGCGAGGATTGCCCGTGCCCGCCAGTGTAGGTGGAGCGAGCTACATGTCGCCGCGAATGAAAGCGCGGATGCACGAACTCGGCCTGCACGCGGCAGATTTGGCGGGCATCGCCGGCAGCGGACAAGCAGGGCGTGTCACCATTGAAGATTTTGAAAAATTTCTCACCAACCTTGAGAAAAATAAACTGACCACCGCGTCATCCATGCGCATCGCGGTAGCGGATGCCATGCGCCGAAGTTGGACGCGTCCGCTGGCCACGGTGGCTTTGCCCGTTTGCATGGACTTGTTGCTCGCTCATCGCAAGTCTTCAAAACAAAAAGCAGGTCCCGCACTTTACGCATTGCGCGCCTTGGCTATCGCGCTCTCCGAAAACAGCGCACCCGCCGGCCGATTGATCGGCAGTAAAATTGTTCATCCGCCCGCCATCGATATTGGATTCGCGGTCGAAGCTGAGGATGGTGTTTTGGTGCCCGTGTTACGCGCTGCGGATAAGCGTCCCTTGAGTGAATTGGTCGAGCGTTACAATCAATTGGTCGAATATGCCCGCCAACGAAAGCTTCCGGCTGACGCGACCGGCGGCTCGATTGCCACCGTGACAAATTTCGGAACATTCGGGCTAACGTGGGCGACACCAATTCCGCTTCCCGAACAAACGCTGGTTCTCGGTATGGGTGCTGGCAAACGCGTTCCAAGTTGGGACGAGGGGAAGCAGCAATTTGTGCCAGTGATGGAATGCAATCTCACCTTAAGTTTCGATCACCGCGTCCTCGATGGCGGCGGGGCGGGGCGGTTGTTGGCTCGCATTTCTGCATTGTTACAAAATCCGGAAAAACTTTAGGAATTTTTTGAAATTCGGGGCACACATGTCCACCAGCGGCGGCGTTTGGAAAGCCTTGGAACGCGGGGCGTCTATCAACTGCGAAGTCGTCCAGCTTTTCGTCAAAAATAATATGCAGTGGTTTGGCAAACCGCATTCGCCCAATGACCTCGCGCTTTACGCCAATCAGCTCGCCTCGCAAAAATTTTCCTGCGTATTTGGACACACTGGATACCTCATCAACCTTGGCGCGCCCGCTTCGGACAACCGCGAGAAATCGATCAAGTCGCTGATTCAGGAAATAAATTCCGCGACCGATCTGGGAATTCCATTTCTAGTTTTGCATCCCGGTGCGCACCTCGGAACCGGCGAAGAAAATTGCCTCAAACAAATCGTGTCAGGATTGGACGAAGTTTTTGCGGCGACGAAAAATTCTCCCGTGCGAATTGCTTTGGAAAATACAGCCGGGCAGGGGACTTGTCTCGGTCATAAGGTTGAACATTTGGCGACGATTTTTGACGGTGTTAAAACTCCAACTCGGCTTGGGGTTTGTTTAGACACCGCGCATTTTTTCGCCGCTGGTTACGATATTCGCACTGAGAAAGGTTGGAATGCGGCGATCAAAGAAGTTGATTCACTCGTTGGCTTGAAGCAAATCCTCGCGTTTCACCTCAACGATTCAAAAACAGATTTGGGTTCAAGAGTTGATCGGCATGAGGCAATCGGTCAGGGCAAAATCGGAAAAGAAGCCTTTCGGCATATCGTTAATGATGCGCGATTTAAAAATTCGCCCGGCTGTCTCGAAACGCCCAAAGAAAAAGAAATGATCGAAGATGTGGAAAATTTGGCGGTGTTGCGTTCGCTTGTAAAAAGCTGAGCGATTGACAAAAAATTATTTCGCTCCAAGCTTTTCGCTCTTGGTTGCCTCGGTAGCTCAGTTGGTAGAGCAGTTGACTCTTAATCAATTGGTCGTGGGTTCGAATCCCACCCGTGGCACCACTTGTTTTAGACTAGTTGGGAAGTTCCTGCACCTTTTTTGCCGAATAATTACCGAGGATGACGGCGTCAACTGATTCTTTAATTTCATCCCACGAAATTGTGATATAGCCCTTTTTCATTTCATTTTTGCAGCTCTCGTCATAATGAAAGTTGTAGTTTCCTTTGAATTCCACGTTTTGCGTCAGGCTTGCTCCGGAAAAATCATAGGTTCCTCCATTCCCGTTCAATGTGAGCATCGCATTCGGAGCGTAAATCATCGCTGTAAACTGGCCATTTCCACCGGCGCCGATCGTCTTATTGCCGGGCAATCCGTAATATTTAAAGTTGGATGCACGACCATCAGTATTAATGATTTGGCCTCCAAGCTCTGCACAAGCTGCAGCTACATAGAGTTCCAAGCTTGCCCCGGCGTCGATTTGTAGAATGGCACCTCTGAGGTCTACATCACCGTTTACTAATAATCGGCTTTTTCCTGTGATGTGGATGTTTCCAGTTAAAGTTCCATCATGCCGATAATCTCCTCCGAGTACGTATTTGAAGGCACCCGTCGATGTCGGTAGAGGAAGCGCACTTGTAATTGGAGATTTAACGGCGGCGACGTCTAGATTTACGTCTGCTTTGTATGCACCAGGTTGAATTCCCTTGTTTCCGCTGGTGTGCCAAGCTTTGTTACCGACAACGCTATTAGGTCCAAAAATTGGGGTTACATTGGTTGCAGAAGAATATCCACTTGCGATTTTTCCCCACACATCTGAGTTACCCATATCAATTGATTTTGGATTGTTTGAGAGTGTTGCCAGCAAACCATTATCATTCCTTTTAAGCGGATCCCAACGACCTAATGTGCTGTAGAGGGTATTGGTCGAGTCAAAGCTGTCGATTGAGATTTTGTTGCCTCCCAAGCTCGCAGTTTGAATTACGACCATTCCCGGCATGGCGTAAGTTGTGACGGTCGTCGTGACGCGGACGGTGCGGGAGATAAATTTTGTTTGAAGCGGCGCACGCGAAAATCCTTCTGAGATAATCAAAGGCTTTTCACCGTTCGGAAGGATGCCAACGACATAATATTCGTTGGCATTCAACCAATTTGTTCTTACCAGATAATTGCCATTATATTTCCAAATTGCAGTTTCTTTAAGGGGATTTGGGAATGAGCTCTGCATGTAAGATAGGGCTTCCTCAATCCCTGCTTCAGCAATCGGTATTGCCATATTCCAAGTCTGGGAACGGAGGGTAAATATATTCTCGTTTTTGACGAGGGAAAGGTAACCACCCAAATAGATACAAATTAAGCCGGTTGTGAAAAGGGTGGCAAAAAGTACATTGCCGCCGGTTGCTTTTTTATTAATTCGCATAATCAAATGGGTTTACGAATGACGATCTTCATGGATTGGACCGAATCGCTGTTGGTTATTTGCAGGATGTCTTTGGAAAAAGTCCAGTCGAGCTGGATCATTTTGCAGAGGGCAAGATCAGCAGTGGCGACAAATTCTGATTGCCCAGCCGGGGGTGTCGTCTGCTGAAACAATTGCCAGCCAAAATGAGCGCAATCCCCGAAGGTGGGGAAATTAGTTGCCCCATTTTTTAATAAAGTTAGCGTTTTCCCCGTTTTATCATATTGAACGGTAAAAGTGCTGCCGGGTGGGTCAATATTGAAAACGAGGGCCGAGGAGGTGACCTTATTCAAACCTCGTGATTGGCGGATTTCTTTGCTGATTCGATCCAACGCCATGCGGCTGGATTTGTTGATCTCCGAATAATCAATCATGGAGCGAAAACTTCGCGCACTGAAAAGCGTCAATGATCCCAGTGCGACAAAAACCAAAGAGCCAATCCCCATCGCAACGAGGACTTCTACTAAGGTCATCCCTTTGGACTTATGGTTTAAGTACGTAGTTTTGCAGTCCATATTGAGAGACAAATGTCCTGGTGCTATTCGTTATTTTGGAATGGTTATTTGTCCAAGTAACAGAAACGGTAACTTCTCGAAGGTCGGCGGCGTAGTCGGGGGCGCCGTTTAAGGTGGGAGCAGAAACCGCAACAGTTCCCGTGAAAAAGATTGGGCCGTTACTTTGTTGCCGGGCGCTAAAACTAGTAGCGATAACGCCGGAATTGGTCAGATCGCTCCATTTATATAATCGAATGGTTTCCATCCTTTCTTGAAGAAGCTGAGTTGCCTTTAATTCGTCTCGCGAAATTTTCACAAAGTTAAAGCCCAGCGTAAAGCAGGCGAAAAGCGATAACATCACCACTCCTAAAACACCCACCCCGACCATCACATCAACCAATGTGAAGGCCAGTCGATTTCTAGCTGCATTTTGTGCAAATATTTTCATTTAAGAGACGAACACTGAGTAGCGCCTTTGAGGAAAATCCAACCAATACTATGTTTTTTAGGTGTTTTCCCGAGGTTATCAAGCAAATTATCTGCCATACGGAAGTTATTAGTTTTGCGACGGTTTTTCGCAATCAGGGTTCGGAGCAATCCGGAGTCGCCTATTCATGTAAAAACCCACAGTTACTTCGGCATGTGACTTGCATTGGCCCACTCGCCGATATAGAAAAAGCCATGCTTCCCATAAGCAAACTGTCTAATTATTTAAAATGAGTGACCAAATAATTGCCATAGATTTGGGAACTCGCAGCACAAAGGCGGTTTGCCTGGAAAAGGACGGGGAATCGTTGCGTATTGTTAGTTATACCCTTCAAGATCGGCCTGATTTTGGAAAAACTCTTTCCCGCGACGCGCTTTCCAAGCACCTCACAGCCGTGACAGAGGCTCTGAATCCAAAAACCAAGCAAGTTATTCTCGTGGTTGGCGCGGCGGAATCGCTTATTTGCCACGGAGATATGCCGATGATCGGAACATCGGATTTGCGCAAAATGGTAAAGTTAAATCCCAAACTTTATTTTCAAGAGGATTTGCCGAATTACTCGTTCGATTGTTTGGTTTTACATCAAGAACCATCCGCAAAGACCGAGGGCAAACAGTTGCGGCGCGCGAAAACCCTCATTGTTGGTGTCAAAAACCAGCTTTTAAAAAACCTGAAAGCGGGAGCGGACGGTGCGGGCTTGGAAGTAGAACGAGTCACCCCGGCTCAAACTGGTGCAGCCAATTGCTTTGTGATGTCGCCCGAGGCGGGGCATAACAAGGTGGTTGCATTGGTGGATATTGGGTTTAGTCATTCCACCATCAGTCTTTTAGTCGGTGGGGAAATTATTCTCACGCGAGTAGTCAACATTGGAGCGGACAAATTCACGAGTGGTTTGGCCGAGGCGATGAATATTACTTACTCCGTCGCGGAAGGATTGAAGCAAATCATGCCGGAGAAGGTGAATTCGCAACTCAAAACATTAATTTCGCCGTTAAGTCATGAGCTGAGCAATTCCATTCATTTTTTTGAACAACAACAGGACAAGAAAGTTTCCGAAGTTTACGTTTCGGGTGGTTCGGCCCGCTCAAAATTTATCATTGATATATTGGAATCTGATTTGAATTTGCCCTGCAGAAGCTGGGATCCGACCAGTTCAATAAAAGTCAAATTTTCTGCGGCTCAAACGGTCGCACTCCAACAGGAGGCGCCGCAACTGACCGTCGCGATTGGCGCGGCCCAGACCTGGTTCAAGCCCAACCTCGCAGCCATCGATCTTTTGGCTGAACAGCGGGAAGAAGCCGAAATTCGCAGCCGCGATCCAATGAAGCGCGGTTACGCAGTGGCTGGGGGGTTGGTCGCCCTGATGTTAATCTGGTATGCTGCGGTGATGTTCCATGATAGCCGCGCAGGTAACATGGTGGCAAAACAAACGGCCGAATTGGACGGGCTGCTGCAAAAATTTACCGAAGCTGATTCAAATGTCACAAAGGCTTCTCAAATTGAAAACACTTTGAGTGGTTTGAATAACTTGGCTTCAACTCGTTTTCTCCAAGCGCCAGCGCTCAATGCTCTTCAATACACCGTGGTCGATAATTTTCAGATGACGCGGTTGCAAATCTACCATCAATTCCTGGAAAACAGGTCCATGTCACCCGTCACAAATAATAACAACGTCGTCATCTCGGGGCGGCCGGCGGAATCCATCGACCAAACTGTTTTCACGATTCAGGCCAGGTCATCCGCCAAGCCCTCGGCTGCCGAAAATTTTATGGATACCCTTGCCGAATCGCCGTGGTTCAAAGCCAATCTCAGGAGCAAAGACCCAATTCGTCTGAAAGAAAGCCAAGCCCCTCAAATCGAAAGCACGAATTCAAATAAAGTAACGATTCTTTTTACAGTTGAATGCTACGCAGAACGAAAATTGTAAAATGACTTTTACATCAGAAAAACGAAATAGTTTGATCAAGCTGGGTGTGATTACTGCCTTGGCGCTGTTTGCTTTTTGGTTTGTTTTGTTAAGTCCGGCTCGGGATCGTGTGAACCAAAAAGTTAAGAACAGCGCTGACTTGAACAAAAAAATTGCTACCAAAAAACAGGTCATTCAGCGAGCTGATCAAATTAAGGCGGACCTCCAGGAATCAGGTCGTAAACTTCAAATCATTGAAAATCAAATGGTGACGGGGGACATGTATCGATGGATTATTAAAACGCTCCGCAGTTTTGAAATTCCGCAGCAGATTGAATTTTCCAAATACGATCCTCCTCAAATCATTGAGCCCCAAGCATCGTTCCAGCTCCCATATCAAGTCGTCTCCTATGCGGTTACGGGAACGGCCACTTTTCATGACCTTGGCGAGTTTGTAGAAAGATTTGAAAACACTTATTCCTACATCCGTATTCATCGCTTGGAAATGGAGCCGGCAACGGTGGGGATCAGCGTCGATGAAAAACTTTCATTCTTGATGGAGTTACACGTAATGGTGAAACCGGAGGGGGCAACTTCTGCCAAGCCAACATCAAACTTGTAACTTGAGGTTGATTAGAGAAGTTTTTTTAGCGCTGGCGGTAATTTAAATTCAGTAGACTTGATTAGCCGTCAGGCGGCTACCCAAGATGGTGTTCCAGGTCGTGTTTGCTTCATCCCACGATATCGCGATGTAGCCGCTGCTCGGCCCGGAGTCTTTCAATTGCTCGTCGAAATGGAATTCGTATTGGCCGTTCATATCAACCGTTTTCGTAACGCTTGCGCCCGCGAAATCGCCTGACGAATTACCGCCTCCGCCCAGAGTAAAAACGGCATTGGGAGCATAAATACACCCAACAAATTCGCCATTGCCCGAGAACGTCAGGCTCTCGTTGGAGGGCAGTCCGTAGTAAACGAAGTTTGCGGCAATTCCTGTATTGTTTTGCACCCCTTGCCCTCCAATTTTACCGGATGGAGCGGAAACATAGAGTTCAAGACTAGCATTGGACCGGAGTGTGATGAGGTGTCTGAAGTCAAAATTTTCCGTTACTAAAACCCGTGCTTTGCCCGTAATCAGGATGTTGCCGCCATCGAATGTGTTTGGGCTGGAAATTTGGTAATCGCCGGTTCCAAGAACATATTTATAACCTGTTTGTGGATTTACCTGGGGCGAAATTGCTGAGGTGATCGGGGATTCAACTTCGATTAATGTAACATTCACATCCTTGGTGAAGGCGCCCGGTTGCACCCCTTTATTGTTTCCGGTGTGCCACGCGGTATTGCCAACAACGAGGTTGGGACGATTCTCAAAACCTCCATGAGGACCGCTGGCGATTTTTCCGTAAACTTTTGCGTTGCCGAGATAAAACTCATTGGTCAAATCGGAATTTGTCACCAGCGTGCCGTTGTCTTTTCTCTTGGCCGTGACATATCTTCCGGCGGTGCTAAATCTCTCGTCGCGTGAATCAAAGCTGTCGATCACAATGTTCATACCGTTAAGCCGAACATTTTGATCCGCAAGCATCCCATTGGGAAAAAGCATGTTCAGCGCGGTTTGCACAACAACGGTTCGCGAAATAAAATTAGTGCCAAGCGGCGAGCGGACAAATCCCTCTGCCACGATGAGTGGAGGGTGGCTTTTAGAGATGCCCACGACGTAATATGCTTCGGAACTCAACTTTCGAGACCGCATATACCAATAGTCATTTTTCAATTCCCAGTTGTTGTTTGCGATCTGATTGGTGTGGTTGAACTTCAGTTGGGTCAATGCTTCTTCGATGCCCGCCTCTGCCACAGGAATGGCCATGTTCCACGTGTGAGAATGGGTAGTTAGTTGGCTTTCGCTGCGAACCATTGAAAGATAGCTGCCTATAAAAACGCAAATAATGCCTGTCGTCATAAGCGTTGCGAACAACGCGAATCCGCCGCTTTTTTTATGAGAAATATTCATACCTTTACGTTTTCTTTCGGATGACGATCTTCATCGACTGGACGCTTTCGCTGTTGGTGGCCTTCATTTGATCGTAAGAGCAAATCCATTGCAGTTGAATCAGCTTGGTTTCGGAAACCGATGCCTCGACCAGATCCATTGAATTTGATTTTAGATTTCGCTGATAAATTGAGTTAGTCCAAAAAGTGCAATGGTATAACAAAACGTTGGTTGCCCCCATTTTTACCTGCGTCAGAGTGCTGCCTGTTTTATCCCACGTATAACTTAGAAGATTGCTTCCAGCTGAGTCCAATTGGAATTCAAGTGACGTTGGAGTCCGTGTTTTTAATCCGCGCGATTGCCTAATTTCTTTGCTCATGTAATCCAAAGCAACTCGGCTCCTTTTGTTCAGATCAGTATAATTGGCCATGGAGAGAAAACTTCGCGAGCTGTAGAGGGTCAACGAGGCTAGCACCAGCGCCACCAGGGAACCGATTCCGACCGTGACCATCATTTCGATCAAGGTCATGGCGACGATCGATCTTTTATGGCACGTAATTTTGCAGTCCATAATGTGAAATAAAAGTTTTCGCCTCCCGTGTCCGTCTTAAATTATTATTGGTCCAGGTCAGTGAGACGATCACTTGTCGAAGATTTTTGGCATAAACCTCAGTTAGTGGAGCAAAAGAATTGCTCGTGCTTTCGTAGAATTGAGCGTTGGTGATCGTAATCTTGCCTGTAAAAAACACGGGACCGGTAAATCCGAGCGGCGCGTTGAAATCGCTTTTCACGAAGTTTGTCTGTTTGACCACTTGATCCCACGTGTAAAGGCGAATTCGTTCCATTTGTTCATTGAGAATCTGGGTGGCACGTAGCTCGTCGCGCGAAATTTTAACGATGCTGAAACCAAACGTGAAACTTGCGAAGATAGAAATCAGGACGATCCCAAGGACGCCCATGCCGATCATCACCTCAACCAATGAGGTGCCGCGTACAGTAAAGTGCTCTGATTTTGGACAAAGTTTCATTTTGTTACCCAGGAAACGCGCTTTCGCGTCCTAAAGCGGAAGGGGGAATTCCTCCACGTAACGATTGTTTTAGTTTCGTTTTTGAGGGCTGACAAGCAAATACTTAACCTGCTTAGCTGTCTTGTTTTGCGCCAACTGGATTATGAAACTCATGTGAGTTGCCTTTTGAATTCAGGCGCGATAAAAAGGTTTGGGCTTTTAGTATAGATATTCAAATGACCGCTCAGATCATCGCCATCGATTTAGGAACTCGGAGTACGAAAGCTGTTTGTCTCCAGCAAAATGGCAATTCATTGAGTTTGCTCGGATACAGCATTCAAGACCGTCCCGATTTCGGTAAAATTTTATCTCGCGAGGCGCTGGCCAAACATTTGAACCGCGTGATTGAAGAGCTAAACTCAAAAAGCAAAGATGTTATTTTTGTGGTGGGAGCGACTGATGCCCTGATTTGCCACGCTGAAATGCCAATACTTGGGAATTCAGAAATGCGAAAAATGGTAAAGCTTAGCCCCAAGCTTTATTTTCAAGAAGACCTGCCAAATCATTCGTTCGATTGTTTGGTTCTCCATCAAGGAGCGGATGTCGCATCGCCCAAAAGAGGCATTCGCAAGGCGCGAACATTGATCGTCGCTGTCAAAAACCAAATTTTAAAAAATTTGACTGACGCGGCAGCAGTCGCAAAAATTAACGTGGCGCAGGTCACGGCGTCTCAAACGGGTGCGGCCAATTGTTTTTTGACATCACCGGAGGCTTCGCAAAAAAAAGTGGTTGCCCTCGCTGATATTGGGTTCAGCCATTCCACGATCAGCCTTTTGGTGAATGGGGAAATAACTCTTACTCGAGTCGTAAATATTGGTGCCGACAAGTTCACCAGTGGTTTGGCGGAGGCGATGAACATCACTTATGCGGTCGCTGAAGGATTAAAACAAATCATGCCGGATAAGGTGCATTCGCAACTCAAAAGCCTGATTTTGCCTTTGTGCCAGGAGTTGAGTAATTCGATCCATTTTTTCGAGCAACAACAGGATGAAAAAGTTTCGGAAATTTATGTTTCCGGCGGCTCAACTCGATCCAACTTCATTGTCGAAATTCTTCAGTCCGAGTTGATGTTGCCCTGCAAAAGCTGGGACCCGACCAGCTCGCTAAAAATTGAATTGCCACCCGCGCAGGCGGCGGCGCTCAAGCAGGCAGCACCGCAATTGACGGTCGCCCTCGGTGCGGCCTTCGGTTGGTTCAAGACCGATTCCGCGACCGTCGATTTACTGGCTGAACAAAAAGAGCTGGCGGAGATGCGAAGTCGCGACCCGATGAAACGCGCTTATGCAATCGCCGCATCCTTGGTGGTATTGCTGTTAATTTGGTGCGTGATTGAAAAGATGCGGGCCGTTGGGGATGGCAAGTTGATTCAACGCCAAACGGCTGAACTTAATTCGTTGCAGGAAAAATTTGCGGAAGCGGATTTAAACGTTAAAAAATCTGACGAATTAGCCGTTACGCTGAGTGCATTGGATTTACTGGCGGCGAAACGATTTCTCGCGGCGCCGCCATTGAACGCCCTGCAATACGCCGTCGTTGAAAATTTTCAAGCCGTCCGTTTGCAAATCAATCAACAGGTCACCCAAACCAAAACCGGCACGGAGGCGACCAATATAAACAATGTTGTAGGAGGTGAAACGCCAGAGGAAATCTCGGAGCAGACAACGTTTACAATTCAGGCAAAATCTTTTGCCAAGCCTTCTGCGGCGGAAACATTCGTGGGAGCCTTGGGCGCTTCGCCTTGGTTCAAGGCTAATCTCAGGAGTGAAGCGGGCATTCGTTTAAAAGAAAATCAGTCGCCCGTAGTTGACGCCAATGACCCAAGCAAAATGACCATTCTTTTCACGGTCGAATGTTACGCGGAACGCAAACTCTAAGATGAATTTCCCGAAAGAACGACAAGCTGATTTGCTAAAGCTGGCGGTGATCACCGGCGTAGTTTTGTTCGGTTTATGGTTTGTCATCGGCCGCCCAACTCAGTCGGATTTGGCTGGTAAGGCCCGTGCGATCAGTGATCTGAATCAGAAAATTGCTTCAAAAAAGAACGTCATTCAACAAGCCGAGCAAATTAAAGCTGAAGTTCGGCAGCGCCGCGCCACCCTTAAAGAGGTCGAAGATCAAATGGTGGTCGGCGATCCTTATCTTTGGATTTTAAGAATCCTTCGCGATTTTGAAATTCCCAAGCAACTGGAGTTCACTCGCTATGATCCGCCGCAAATGGTCACCTCCATTTTTCCGCCGAAACTCCCGTATCAGACCGCTTCGTTCGTCGTAGTCGGCACGTCCACCTATCACGATTTCGGAAATTTTTTGGCAAATCTGGAGAACAGCTATCAACACATTCGCGTTCACCGCATCGACATGGAACCTGTCGTGAGCAAAACTGACGCTGATGAAAAACTCTCTTTTCTCATGGAGCTTCACGTTCTCGTAAAACCGGAAATTAAGACGCCGACAACAGTGCCGCGTTCTTAAATCTTTATTTGCCTCCCCCAAAGCCAATTCGTAATCTCTGGCCATGCCGGCAAAACTCAGCACCCACGTTCTGGATACGGCTCATGGATGCCCGGCCAGTGGAATGCAAATTGAACTTTGGTCACTCGCGGAACAAAGCCGAAAGTTATTAGGAAAATTCACCACAAATTCCGACGGGCGAACCGAGCAACCGCTACTCACTGCCGGGCAATTAAAAAGTGGAATTTACGAATTGGTTTTTTATGTCGGCGAATATTTTTCTGAAAAACTAAGTTCGCAAAATCAAATTCCTTTTTTAGATCAGGTTCCAGTGCGCTTCGGAATTTCGGACATCAACGCTTCTTACCACGTTCCATTGCTGGTTTCGCCGTGGTCGTATAGCACCTACCGCGGAAGCTGAAATGAACTCCGCCCAAATCGTGATGCAGCGAGC
>JBKJOZ010000148.1:0-7215 GCA_046595315.1 Limisphaerales bacterium | reverse complement strand
GCCGTAATGTTGAGTGACCCAGCCGATGCCTTTGCCTTCAATTGTCCGCCCCACATAACCAAAAAAACCAACGAATCCCGCCGCCGTTCCCACCGCTTTTTTTGAAGTCAGGTCGAGCGACATCACGCCAGAAAACATCACCGGCACGTAAACGCAAAACCCGATGATCCCGAATAAAATCATGTCGAGCCAAAGTTTCTCGGCGGGAACAATGATGATGCAATAAAACGCAATCAGTAGCGGAACCATCGCCATCACGCTGACACGCGCGCGGAATCCACCGAGTTTGTCCGAGAGCCAGCCCATCGTGAGCATCCCGGCAGCCCCTGCAAATTCAATAACCGTCGTGCTAAATCCCCCTTCCCCAAGCGACGCGCCTTTGACTTCTTTGAGATAGGTCGGACCCCAATCGACCATGGCGTAACGCGCGATGTAAACAAACACATTCGCCAGCGCGAGAATCCACAGCATTTTGTTCGGGAAAATGTATTTCAACAACAGTTCGCGCGCGGAAAGTTCGCGTTCATGTTTCTCTTTTTCATCCGGTGGCCAATCGTTTTTGTATTCCTCCACCGACGGCAATCCGACTGATTGCGGCGTGTCGCGCATTCGCCAGAAAAGATAAATCGCGCCAATCGTCGTGATAATTCCGGGAACGTAAAAGGCCGATTGCCAACCCCAATGCTCCGCGCATTTCGCCGCGAGGTATCCGGCAATTCCGCCTCCAATATTGTGCGAGACATTCCACCGACCAAAAATTTTCCCACGTTCCTTCACGCTGTACCAATGCGCCAATCCGCGAGTGCAAGGACCATAGCCCATGCCTTGCACAAAACCGTTGAGCGTCCAGAGCCCGAAATGAATTCCGAAGGTGTGCGTCGCGCCAAAAGCAAAATTCAGCGCCGCCGTGAGCAACATACCCACCGCCATGTATTTGCGCGCGTCGCTGCGATCCGCAAAATAACCCATGACAAATTTGCCGATGCCATACGCAATGGAAGTTCCAGCGATGATGTCGCCGAGCATCGACTTCGTGTAGTGCAGCGCCTCGCCGATCTCTTTTTGCACCGGCGAAAAATTATTTCGCACGAGGTAAAACATGGCGTAGGCCATGAAGGCGGCTTCAAAAACCTGCCAGCGAAAACGGGGATAAAGTCGTGTCACCTCCGCTTCGGGCAGACGCGGTTTATGTGCAGCGGGGCGAAACCAATTAGCCATGCGAGTAATTATTTTGGCGACAGCGCCATTTGAGACATGGAAGAATTTTTCGGCAACTCCAGATTCCAAAATTTCTTATAATTTTGTAGTTGGTCGCTCTTGACGCTCTTGCTCCATCCCAAAATTTCCGCCATCCACTCGGCAACTTTTTCCGCGCGCTCGGCGGCGTCGGCGAAATAATAATGCCAGCTCGTGCGACGAATCATCACGTCGTCCAAATTTTGCGCCCATTCGTTCGAGCAGAAATGTTCGACGGCGCTCCGACAAAATTCTGGAGGGACAATTCCACTGATCCCCTTCGTTTCGGTTTTCGCCAGCAGCGGCTCTTTCGCGGTGCGACAAGCGGAAAACTTGCCGCCAAGTTTTTTGACGATTTGATCGACGGTTTGCTCAGCCATCAAACGGTAGGTCGTCAATTTTCCACCCGCAACATCCCACCAAAACGGTTCAGGAGTTTTGATTTGGTGAGAGCGGGAAATGTCCGATGGTTTTCCATTGGCGTTGGCAATGAGCGGACGCAATCCGGCCCAGGTGCTGATCACATTTTGCTCGGACAATTTTGCATCCGGGAAAAATTGATTGGTGATTTTCAGGACGTAAGAAATGTCGTCGGCGTCGGCGCGAACATCATCGAGCGGGCCGTCGTAATCAGTATCGGTCGTCCCAACAATGGTGCGTTCGCCCCAAGGAATGACGAATAAAATGCGTGTGCCTTCAGTCATGACGATGGCGTCGGGAACGGGCAATTGTTTTCTTTCAATGACCAGATGAATTCCCTTGGTAAGACGTAGTTTGACATCGCTGTGCGGCAATCCGTCGGCCCACGGACCGGTTGCATTGACGACCGCGCGCGCGCGCACTTTGTATTTTTGCGAAGTTAATTTGTCACTGAGTTCCGCTTCCCAATTTTCGGAAACGAATTTTGCATTTTCAAATTTGACGTAGTTCAGCAACGTCGCGCCGTTTTTTTCTGCGGAACGCAAGGTGTCAAAAACCAGTCGCGCGTCATTGGTAAAACCATCGTAATAACGCACCGCGCCGTTGAGGTTTTCTCCAGTCAAACCGGGGACGTGTTGCAACGTTTTATTTTTATTCAGCCAGGCGGAATTGCCGAGATTTCTTCCACCGCAAAGGAGATCGTAAATTTTGACGCCGATTTTCAGTTGCCACAGTTTCCAATCGTGGTTGTCCGAATAAGTTGGGAAAACAAACGCGAGCGGTGCGGCCAGATGCGGCGCGATTTGGTGAACGATTTTTTTCTCCACGCTCGCTTCATGAACAAGTCCGATGCGGCCTTGCGCCAAATACCGCAAGCCGCCGTGGAGCAAACGGCTGGATCGGCTGCTCGTTCCAAAAGCGAAATCGTGTTGCTCGATGAGGCCGACGAGCAGTCCGCGCATCGCGGCATCGCGGGCAATTCCTGACCCGACGATTCCTCCGCCGACGACGAGTAAATCCAGCGGTTGCGCGGCAAGAGCTTCAATGGCGTTGAATCGCGCGAGAGATTTTTGGCTCACACGCAAATGGGTTTGGCTTTTGCGGCGGATAATTTAATTCCGAACTCTTTCAAGCTCGGCAAAATTAAATCGGGCGCGGGGCTATATTTTTTCGCTTCTTCAATCGTGGTTTCTCCAGTCAAAACCAGAACGCCGAGCGCACCGACGCATTGGGCCATGGCGACGTCGGTGTAGGTGCGGTCGCCGACCATCGCGAGTTCGTGTGGTTGCAAGGCGTGACGCGCGAGAATACCGCGAAGCATTCGGGGCGAAGGTTTGCCGAGAATCGCCACGGGGGCGCAACCGGTGGCTTCTTGCAAACAAGTGCAAAGCGCGCCGCAATCGACGAGAACTGTTGGTTGATCGGTCGGACAAACGCGATCGGGATTTGTGCCGAGGTAAGGCTTGCCTTGTTTGATCCAGTAAGCCGCGCGGCAAAGCCGGGAGAAAGTCAGCGTGGTGTCGAAGGCAACGACGACAAAATCGGGTTCATCTAAATGGCTGTCGTCCGTCAAAATAAATCCGGCTTGAGCGAATTGATGCCCCATGCTCGGTGTGCCGAGAACAAAAATGCGTTTTGCTGCGGGATGTTTTTCTTGGAGAAATTCAATCGTGCATTGGGTGGAGGTGTAGAGTTGCGTTTCGTCCGCTTCGATTCCCATTTTTTCCAAATGCTTAAAATAATCAGCCACACTCTTGGACGGATTATTCGTGAGGAAGGTGTAGCCGATCCCGAGTTCGGTCAGGAGCGAAAGAAAGGGTTTAGTGAAATCAAAGAGCGTTCCGCCTTTGTAAATTGTTCCATCCATATCGAGCGCGACGTGGCGGATTTTGGATAAATCAAATTTCATTTTGCAGTTAGAATTGGCTGTCGTTACAGCAATTGGCGAGTTCATTTCCGTGAAGCGGGAGCGCTCAAGTTAAGAAAAAAAACAGGACGACTGTCAACCTTGAGCGGTGAAAAATAGATGTGAAGTTACGGCACGACCGTAATGGCATTCCAGACTTTGCCATTTTTATCCGCGTAATCGGCGAGAAATTTCTCGTGCTCGATCAGGACAGCGCGCACGACTGAAGAATCGTCCGCATGGCCAAATTCAGGAATATTATCGGGGATTAAATCCGTCTGACGATGAGCGTAAACCAAAGCGAAGGCCGCGTGCGCCGCTGTGACAAAGGGAATATCTTCGGCAAGTCCTTCCGCAAAATCTTCCACCACATCGGCCAGAAATTCCAATTGTTGAGCGAGATGCGGATAGTTGACGTCTTGTATGCTGGCAAATTCCAACTTCAAACGCGGAAGTTTTTTATGAATGCCCTTCAAAATCTTCGGCGTAATTTTTCCCGCGCCGCTATGAACAAATTTGACAATTTCACCCATGCCGAAAGTTTCAAACAATCCCACAAATTAAACAAGCGGGTTCTGAGCCGATTTGATGGTGGGGCGAACGACTAACCTTGAGTGGCGCTTTGCCGCAGGAAATTCCACAGAGACGCTAAACCATTTCCACCGGGCATTTCGGCAAAGCATCCAGAAAAGCCTGCCCATATTTTTTCGTGAGCACACGATTATCCAAAACCACGACAATGCCCTGATCGCTTTTGGTGCGAATTAATCGGCCAACACCTTGTCGAAATTTTAAAATCGCTTCCGGCAATGAAAAATCCATGAACGAATTTCCGCCGTGCGCTTCGATGTTTTCAATCTTCGCCTCGATCAGCGGATGATCAGGAACGGCGAACGGCAGTCGCGTGATAATCACATTGGAAAGCGCTTCGCCAGGAACATCCACGCCTTGCCAAAAACTGTCGGTGCCGAACAAAACGGAATCCACGTTTGCTTTAAATTTTTCCAGCATTAGCGAACGCGGCGTGCCCGTGCCTTGCACAAAATATTCCAACCCCAGTTCCGTGAAGAGCGGCTGCATTCGCTCGGCAATTTGCTGCATCAATTTATAATTCGTAAAAAGCACAAATGCTTTTCCGTGGGTCATGCGAATGAAATGTTCAATCCATTTCAATAATGCGTCTTCGTAACCGGATTCGCGTGGATCCGGCATTTTTGCGGCGACGAACAATCTCATTTGCCTCTCGTAATCAAAGGGCGAACCTACTTGGAGCAGCGTCGCTTCTTCCGCGCCAACCTGCCGCGCAAAATAATTTAAACCTGATTTGCGATTGGAAATTTGCGGCTTTAATTTTTTTTCTGCGCCGGGACTTGGGGTTTCATTCGCCACCGCCAACGTCGCACTCGTCATAATCACCGAGGTGTCCGAACCAAAAAGGCGTTGGCGCAAAAATTCAGCGACGTTCACGGGCGCGGCATTGAGCGCGAGATTTTTTTGCATTTTGCCGGAGCGCTCGACCCAATAAACATGCTCCTCCTCGCTTTGACTGAGAAAAGTGGCGACTTCATTTCGCAATTCCGCGAGCCGCCGATTGCACTCCATCAATTCCTGTCCGGTATCTTTGTCCTCGCTCGTTTTGATTAAATCGCTGATCGCTTCGCGCAAACGCTGGATCGGCAAAGTCACATTGTCGGCGACCAAATCGTGTTGGCGAATTCGCAACTCTGTCCAACTCCGTTCCCGAACCGACCGAGATTCCGCGGCATTTTTTTTCTGAGCGGCAACCAGATCTTCACACGCCTCTTCGACCGATAAAAAGAACTTGTCGATCTCGCCAATCAAATCGGCCACCAGTTTTACAGCGGAACCTTTTCGCAGTGTTGCGAGCAAACCTTTTTCCGTGCGCGGATTCCAGAGTCGTTGCAGTGAGTAACGCATTTGCCCACTGGAAACGCTCAAACCGATGTGCTTCGACGCCACGTTTTCCACCGTGTGGGCTTCGTCGAAAATCACAAAATCATTTTTGAAAAGCACGCCGCCTTCGACCTCTTCATCCACGCCGCCGAGGTTCATGAAGAACAACGTGTGATTCAAAACCAAAACATCGCAGGAAAGAATCCGGCTGCGCGTGCGCTGAAAAAAACAGGGACGATTGCTCGCCGTCTTCGCAAAATCCGATTGATGTCCGCAAAGTTTCGGCGTGCAAAGTCCCCGCTCCGAACAAACTTGCGTCCAAACTTTTTGGTCTGGCTCAATTTCAAAATCGGACAAACTGCCGTCTTCAGTTTTCAGCGACCATTCGTAAATTCGTTTCAGTTCTTCAATTTCCGGCGAGGTAAAAAGGCTATCGGCCTGATGCATCGCTTTGTGCAACCGCCGCGTGCAGAGATAATTTTGTCGGCCCTTTAACATCGTGAAACTGAACTTCACCGGCGTGGAAAGCTGGGCGAGAACAGCTTCGAGCATTGGCAAATCTTTTTCGACAAGTTGCTCCTGCAAATTAATGGTGTGAGTGGAGACGACCGCTTTTTTCCCGTTCGCCACGGCGAACAAAATCGACGGAATTAAATACGCGAGACTTTTGCCAACGCCTGTTCCTGCTTCGACGACGAGATGTTCTTTGGTTTCCAATGCCGTCGCGACGGCAACCGCCATCTGCTGTTGCTCCGGACGAAATTCAAAATTCTTCGCCTTCGATAAAATGCCGGTGGGCGAAAAAATTTCTTCGACTTGCTTGACTAAGTCGATGCCGGAACCGGCGGGTTGTTGTTCGATGATGCTGATCATTCCGTTTCTCTCAAACGCCGCGGCACGATTTCCTGTTCCGCTTTGTTTTTCACGATCATGTTGTCCGGCAAAATACCGCGCCAATTTGTGTTGGGATAAATAACAGAATTGCGTCCGATGATGCTGCCGGGATTTAAAACAGAGTTGCAGCCTGCCTCCGCAAAATCTCCGAGCAATGCGCCGAATTTTCTCAAGCCAGTGTCGAAGGGTGCACCATCCATTTCCACGAAAATATTCCCCGGAACAAGTTTCACATTGGATATTTTTGCGCCCGCTCCGAGATGCGCCTTGTGACCGAGAATCGAATCGCCGACGTAGTTGAAATGCGGAACCTGGCAGCCGTTGAAAAGAATCGAATGTTTAATTTCGCTGGAATTTCCAATCACGCAATTGTCGCCGATAATGACGTGGTCGCGAATGTAGGCGCCGTGACGAATCTCGCAATTTTTCCCGATAATGGCCGGGCCTTTGATCATCGCACCGTCTTCAACTACGGTTCCTTCGCCAATGAAAACATGGTCACCGATGTAAACTTTTCCCTCGCAGCGATTGTGCAACGCAGGACGAAGATTGGCCGCGATGTAGGCCTTCAAAATTTTCAACGCGTCCCAGGCATTTTCGCAATCGCGAAAAATCTTGGCGTGTTCCGTTTGATCAAAGTCAAACAAATCGGCTGGATCGAACATGAGACAGAATTAACAGAATCAACAGAATTCCAAAAAGAATTCGTGGAGTGTCTTTCGAAATAATTCTGCCTCATTAAAATTCAGCACTCGACAATCTAAATTCGACGCTCGAAATTCCCGACATGGCTTTGACACCTTCCACCATGTTGCCGCTCGGCACCGCCGCGCCGGATTTCCAGC
>JBKJOZ010000094.1:0-14271 GCA_046595315.1 Limisphaerales bacterium | reverse complement strand
TTTGTCCAATGCGGGATACCAAACCCACACGTCGAGGCCGTAGGAATCGGCCAACCGCGACATACCAACCATCATCTCCATCGGCGGGAGTGGAAAATGCGGGCTGTCTGCGTCGTCATCGGAACGTGGCGGGATGAGTTCAATCGCATTGCAACCAAAGACGATAAGGTCGCGGATGTATTGCTCCCAGGTAGGTAAATCCCAGGCATCGTAGGAATGGGTTTTGGGTCGGTAGCCGAGCTGGTGTCCGCGTAGAGAATACTTGGGGGACGTGGCGATTTCAAAATTATCGTCCAAACTCACACTACCCCGTTGCATCTGAAGTTCGCGTAACAATCGACCAACGCCGAATAGAACTCCTCGTGCATCGTCACCAATAACAAAGACAGCGGGGTTCGCCGCACCGCGCTTCACCACGATCCGATAACCTTCGGGGCCTGTTGCCTTGGTTTCGATTAACTCTTTGGCGTAAGGTTCGGGAAGTTGTTTTAGCGCGGACCGGTTCCAAACGGCAATCACCGGAATGTTCGCGGAAGGCCACCTATTAGTTGCCAACCAGATTATGTGCGTTCGTTTCTCAACCTCCTCGACCAACATCGCTACAGCTTTTTTCTCAGGCCCAGAGAGTTCAGGTGGAGAAACGATCATGCTGCTTTTGAGATTCACAGCAGTGGCATAACTTATTCCCGCGAAAAAGGAGATAAGCCCAACCGTTTTGAAGATAACCGAACCATGCCTTGCCATTGTTTTCATGTTTTTTAAGGGTGAGGTGCGCCGACTTTTGGTTTCGCTTTGGTCGCAGTGGCGTCGGGGCCTAATCGGATGTGCTTGGAGGCATTACCTACAGGACGATCTCCGAACATGCCCCGGATGACTGCCCAGTCCGCGAGCACTGATAATGCGGCTGCGATAGAACCAACCAGAAGGACCTTTCGCAAAAGGGTTGGCCAGTCAAAACCAGGCGTTGGAAGTTCGCGGTGGACTGAAGGCGCGCTTAGGAAGATTCCGACCGTGCAAAGGGCGGCGTTAAAAAAGATGACGCCCTCAGTGATGAGTCGTTGCGGCGCAAATGAAACCAGCGCGCGTCCAAAATTTCCGATGACCATGACCCAAAGAAATGCGAGATAGAGTAATTGCCCGCGAGCCAACCAGCCCCCGGAAAGGAGAGGCAATGGACGGCGCCGATGCACAAAAAGCAAGGCAAGAAACACGCCAGTCAATGTGAAGTAGGCCAAATTAAACCAAGACTGAGCAGATAACCCATACAACACCTCCGGCATTGCTTTGGCTCGGACCCACTCCTCGGGATTCTTGACGAGGTTGATGTAGGTCAGAACCAGCAAAACAAAACCTGCGGCGTAGGGTTCACTCCACTTACGCACACGAGGTTCGTCAGTGAGTTTTGGCGCGTGTTTTGCCACCCAGAATAGTGCCAGCGCCAGCCCAAGGCCATTGATGAAACCATAAGTTTGTTCAAGGAGGCTGTGCCAGTTGGTTTTCAATCCGGTTGAAACGCCGAGAAGTTTCAACAGGTTGCCGGAAGCAAAACCGAAGCCACCGATCAGACCGCAAAGCAACGAAGTGAACGTTAAGCCCGATAGACCATTGCGCTGGAAGTAAACCCACATTCCAACGACCATGCCGACGCAGCCTGCCCAACTGTCGCCGCGAGGTGGCGTCATGCGCCAACCTAGCAAATTCACCAGCACCAAAAAACCAAGCCACCAACCGATGGCCATGTGTAAGATAAGTGACGATGCGGTGTCGAGTCGCCGCCGGACCAGAGCGAGTCCAAGCACCACCACAATTGCGACGAGCGCTGCAACCCAATCGGTATCATACCAATAGAGTGGACTTTGGTGGCGAAAGGCAGAATTATCCGGGAACCATTTTTCAACGGCGTAATCCTGTAGAAACCAAGCCACAAAGATGAAGGTTAACGGTATGAAGAACTCTGTAAGCCGTTCGCGACTTAAAAATGCGGGCAGTGCAGCACCAGCTCCGCCCATTGCCGCCCAAAGAAAACCGATGACGAAGAGGCAGGCAAATCCGTAGAGCGTCGAACTCGAATAGCCGGAGTGCGTGTAGGCTATGACTTGCATATAGGAGATGCTCCCGCCGAAAGACCATCCGAGTGCGCCAAAGAAAGCAAAATAAACGCCACGGCGATGCCAATCGCTGCGACCGGAAAGAAGCACGGCGGCCAGAGTGGCCAGCATCCCGGGAATCATTGCCCCATATTCGTGCCCAAAATTTCCACGAATGCCCCAACCGATAGAAAGAGAAAGCGCGACCCAAAGAATGGCGAGCAACCTAGGCCCGGGTAAATCAGTGCCAGTCACGAGTTTTCTGCCCGCGTTTTTCACGGAATCAGTTTTCTCAACTAGATCTGTCATCTCGTTTTAACTTTTACAATTCCAAAAAATGCTCACAGATTTTCTGCACGCGCGTGACGCCAGCAGTAGTTTTCATTTTTTGATTGATGCTGTAAGACTATGACCAGAGAATTGAATTCATGCCCAGCGGAAATAACAATTCATTGTTCGAGATTCATCGATTAATTGACGATGGACGTATTCGATAAAAAAGTGGCGAGCCGTTTTTGCCAGCTTATTAACAATGTTTCGCGATCATCAAAAATATTTTATTGGGTGCCTTTTAATCGCTTTCACCATGAACCAACCAGGATGCCAAATTAAAGAATCGGGAAATAACTCCCAGTCTGCCGCAATGATGGAGGCGTCCTGGCTGGAACGACAGTTAACTCGCGGTCCTGGCGGGCGTGTCCTGACGAACACCGACGTGTGGTCGCCGGACGGCAAGTGGCTCGTTTACGACACGCGTCAAATTGATTTTGACGGCGACTTTATTCAGATGGTGAACGTTGAAACCGGCGAGGTGCGGGAGGTTTATCGCGCCAGCAACGGGGCGCACTGCGGCGTCGTTACGTTTCATCCGCGCGAAGAAAAAGTCATCTTTATTCTCGGGCCGGAAAACCCGACTTCTGAATGGCAATATGAAACTTTTCATCGCCAGGGAGTGATCGTATCGACATCCAAAAATCCGGTTGCAAAGAAAACAATTAACCTCGACGCGCGGGACATCACGCCGCCATTCACGCCCGGCGCATTGCGAGGTGGATCGCACGTGCATGTGTGGGATGCGGCGGGTGAATGGGTGAGCTTTACCTATGAAGACCACCTGATGGCGCAATTCAAGGAGGCGACGCCAAACAACGACATCAATCTCCGCAACGTTGGGGTGAGCATGCCGGGTCGAGCCGTGAAGGTGAACAAAGACCATGCGCGCAATCACGATGGGGATTACTTCACAGCGTTGGTCACTCGTACCAAGGCGAATCCAGAGCCAGGCTCGGACGAAATCAAGAAAGCGTTCGAGGAAGGTTGGGTTGGCACCAACGGCTATTTGCGATTGAATGGAACTCGCCAGCGTCGCGCACTCACTTTTCAAGGGCATGTGGTCACCGCGAAAAAACAAACCGTTGCGGAAGTTTTCATTGTTGATTTGCCGGAAGATTTGACGCAACCGGGTGATGGCCCGTTGGGTGGGACTGAAACGCGTTTGCCCTCACCGCCGAAAGGTTGTGTTCAGCGGAGGCTGACATTTACGGCGGCGAAAAAATTTCCAGGCATTGAAGGGCCGCGTCATTGGTTGAGGACTTCGCCGGACGGTTCGCAAATCGCGTTCCTAATGAAGGACGACAACGGAATTGTACAACTTTGGACGGTGTCGCCGAACGGAGGTTCGCCCAAGCAAGTTTCTCGTAATTCGTCGAACATTGCGTCGTCATTCACCTGGAGTCCGGATGGGCGATACTTGGCGCACGCGATGGACAACAGCATCTGCGTGACGGAAGTCGCGTCGGGCAAAACTCGCCGCCTGACTCCGCGAACCGACGATGCCACCTCACCCAGGGCAGAAGCATGCGTTTTTTCACCCGACGGAAAAAATTTAGCTTACCTCCGACCCGTGGCTGAGTCAGGGCAGTTATCCAATCAGATATTTGTAGTCAGCTTCAAGAACTGACTCGTCACCGTTCGCAGTGGCTTGCTTATAAGGTAGCGCGTGGATCATCACAGCGACCCAAGAAGCTTTCGGATGGCAGCCATGATTACTCCCTTGACTATCGGAGCCATGTTGGACGCGGAAGAAGTTGACTCATCGCCGCCAGGTTCGTAGGCGATAGCAGTTGCAAACATACCCCGGTGAATCACCATAAACTCGCTCCCAACGAACAAATCAACGCGTGCCGAGCCTAAATCGATGATAAAGATGGTACCGACGGAGGGGGTCGAACCCACACACTCTTACGAGTACTAGATTTTGAGTCTAGCGCGTCTGCCAATTCCGCCACATCGGCCACCTTATTTTTGATCTCGCGTCGCTGGAAAAACGACACCGATTTCATTCAGGATTGCGGTTCAAGATACAACATAAAAATATCGTACTTATGACTCCCAATCCAGTGTCATCGCGGGGCGGAATATAAGAAGGTTCTCGATAAACGCAAGCCCCCAATTCGCGGTCTGTGGTCCGTATTGAGATCAATTTTGTGCCCAATTTAGTTGAGGATAAGGCTGTGGAAAAAAAGACGGGATTTTTTTTACACATTGACCTAACCGTCCCTGTTCCAGTCCAAGAAAAAATTCGGCATCGAGAAATCCAACTGTCACGGATCAACTACCTACCAGTGACCATCGGCAGGACACTGCATGGATCTAAAATTCAATTAAATCAGCGAGCGGGTGCCGAGGGGGTAACGGTGATGGTGCTGCCAAACGGAATCAAAATTCCTGAAGTTGGTGGTGGATTATCCAACACGGCGCGTGCGCCTTCGTTGATCGCGACCGAGCTGACGAAGGTGGTCATGATCAAATCTGCGTAGCGCGACAACAGCCGGTACGGTTTGAGTGGGACGTAAACAATATCGCGCGGTTCCAAGGTCACGTCGGGCGCGCGTCCCGTGATGATGTCCTTGTAATCCACAATGGCGATTTTTGGATCAGTCAACGAACCGCGCACAATCGCCACGTGTGAAAGGTAGGCGTATTGTCTCGTCCCCGCCGCGTTTGCAATCGCACCAACCAAAGTGAGCCCCTCGGAGTAGGCGATTGAGCGCGGACGCGTCACACCGCCGAGGACATAAACTTCCCGCGAAGTGGCGGCCGGCATGTAAACAAAATCGTCTGCTTCCAAATAAATGTTTTGGGAAAGGTCGGCTTGTTTCAGCAGGCGTTGAAAATCGACTGGCAACAATTTCCCACTCCGAATGACGAAACTACGGCGCAGATCAGCCATATCGTCGTTGTTATTGGCCACGCTTAAATCTTTGTCCCCTGCAAAATTTGCCGGACCGCCCGCTTGGAGGATTGCATCCAGCAGCGTCGTGGAATTGGTCATCGAATAAACACCGGGCACCTGAAATCTGCCGAGCAGCCAGACCCGTTTGCTGACGACCTCACGCAAAGTGATGGAAATTTGCGGCTTCTCTTTGACGAATTTAGAAAATTCCTCTTCCAACTTTTCTTTTGCCTGGCTCAAGGTCAGGCCCCAAACGTCCACGCCCGGAAGCAAATTAAAATACAATTTTCCGTCCGGGCCGACGGTCGTGGTGGTGCGTGAGCCGATATCGCCAAGCAATTCGATTTCGAGACGGTCGCCCGGGCCGAGCGTGAAAAGTTTTTCGGATGGTTTGAGCAACTCCTGATTAATCCGGTTGGTCGCTTCGAGGCTTTGCATCGCGAGCGGGCTGCTGGAACTTTTTTCCCGTGGATCAAATTTCGGCCCGGGATGCTGGCAACCGGCGGACAGGACGGCTGCGAGTGTCGATAAAATGAGAATTGTTTTCATGGATGAGGCACAAAGGGTTTGGTGAGGAGAGGGCCAACAAATCCACCGGCCCATGCGGTGACTGCAGACTGGATAAACGATGTCGCGGCGACATCGAGCAATTCCTCTGCTTTGATGAACGGACGCGAGCTGATGTAAATAATATCTTTGGGCTGCAATTTAAAATCCGGAGTGCGCCCGTCGTAAATCGCCGGTGTATTGATTACAAAAGTTTCTGGATTATTCAGGGAACCGCGCACGATCAAGACCCGTGACTTGTACGCCCGTTTGGTAAATCCGCTCCGTTGCGTGATGGCGGCCAGGATCGAGGTGTCGGAGGTGTAAGGCACCACGCCCGGATCCGTGATTTCGCCCAACACATAAACTTCCTTGAGCGTGGACGCCGGAAAATAAAGATAATCGTTTGGTTCAATTGGAACATTTTGCGAAAGATCGCCTTGCTCGAATAATTTCTCAAAATCGATGGGAAGACGTTTGCCATCGCGCACCAGAAAACTTCGCTGCAAGTCAGCCAGATCAACACTGTTGCGATTTAAAATTCCTGTTTCTAAACCTTGCGCGCGCGCGACGGCTTCGACCACGGTCATCGGACGATCCAAGGTGAACGCGCCTTTGACCATGACGCGACCGAGGACGTAATATTTTTTACTGTGATACGCGACGGGGCTGACGAGAACCCGTGGCGAACGAAAATATTTTGAGAGTTCTTGATTTAATTTTTCGCGTAATTCATCCACGGTCAGGCCCGTTGCCAGAACGTCGTGCGCCTGCAAATAACTGATTCGCCCATCCGGTCTCACGGCCACGCTCTCCTTCGTTAAATTGGTTTCGCCGTAAAAACCGAGGGTCAAAAGATCACCGGGGCCGAGCGTTAAATGCTTTTGCCAGTTGGCGCGTTGGGTTGGAGAAATGACGGAAAAAGAAGGCGTCGCATTGGTCACTGCATCGTCAGGTTCGGCAGCGTTCAGGGGGAGAAGGCTCAGTGCCAAAGCCATCAGGCCAACGCCAAAACGGTTGACGATGTGGCGATTCCAAAATGACGCGGGCTCGCGATTGAGAACTGCGCCGACCAGATTGCATCCCGCGTGGCGTAACGTTTCGATGTGCGTGCGCGTTTCGTGAACCGTCGCTTTGCCGCTGTCTGTCACCCAAATCAGTTGCGGGACTTTCTCGGCCAGCAGAATTGATTCAGGCTCGGAAGCGGGCGGTAGTTCGACGAGCAAAACAAGGTTGTCAATTTTCCGCCAGTGATCGAGCGCGGTCTGCCATTGCTCGCGTCGTTCCAGATTCCAAACCCAGCCGGGCAGGGGAATGTGAACGATGGAATGCGCGTTGGGATCACGAAGTTGCTGCGTGACTTGCGCCGGGAACGAAAATGCCGCCAGCGAAAGGGTGGTGCTGCTGGATTCTAAATTGTCGTCGTTGGCTTCATGCGGATGAACCGCTGGTTCGTCGGTCGGTTTCGTCGCGACCGTCAACACGCGAAGCCCGCGCTGGTTCGCCGTTTTGGTCAGCAGATTGACCCACGTCGTGCAACCTTCGCCGTGATGGGCTGCGATGAATCCGCAAACGATTCCATTGCTTTGGGAGCCGCTCAATTTGCCTTTGAGAACGGTCCAGGTGCGAAAGGCCCAAGCGGTTTGCGCGGCGGCATCCATCTTTTTTAAATCACCCAAGGTTCCCAACAACGGGAGACCGGTGACGCGGGTGACGTCCGCCGCCGTTTTCAGACGATCATCAATGACTTCGCGGAACAAAATAAATCCGGCCACGAAGCACATCCCGAACATTGATCCGACCACGCTGATCAACAGACTTTTTTTCAGATGGCCTTTGGAGCTGACGCGATTGCCTGCTGCCGGTGTGAAGACTTCAAAATACCCCAAGGCGCTTTCGGCAAACATTTGGGCTTCGCGTTTGCGACTGGCGAGGGTGGAGCGCAAGGTTTCCAACGATTGAAAACGACTTTTGATCAATGCGTAATCGAGGCTTTTTTCCGACACGCCATTTAATTTTTCCCGAACGCGATCGCGCAAAACGCGGAGTTGTTCGGCCTGTTTTTCCACGGTCTGGGTTTGCGCGGCCAGCGCTTCGGTCGTGCGTCCAGCAGTGCTGGCGCCAAACTTCACGCTGTTGGTGCCCGCATTGGCGAGTTCTGCTTCAAGCGTTTTGATTTTGATCCGTTGATCCTGCACGAGGGGATGCGCATCGGTGTAGCGAACGAGCAACCCAGCGAGCTCAGCGCGCGCGGCTTGCAGCTTGTCTGAAACCGGGTTGTTGTGTTCCAAATCCATTCGCGCCAACTCGTATTTAACTTCCAGTTCGCTGAGTTGAATGAGGTACGCTTCCGTCAATTTGTCGGTGTTGGAAATTTTCGCTTCCGGCGGCAATTTGCTGATTTGGGCATCGACGGAGGCGAGTTCTTTTTCAACTGAATCAAGTTTCCCTCCGACGTAGGCGACGATGGAGGCGGCTTCCTTGGCCTGCATTTCCTGGGTGAAGCGGACAAATTCTGTTGCGTAAAGATTCAGCAAATTCGCGGCGTCATACGGTCTCATGTCGGCCTGGAGAATTAGCGTGACAAGGTCTGTTTCCGGTTGCGGCACGACGGTGATACTGCGCGCGAGTTTTGACGCATCGATGGGTGGAGACGCTTTTGCTTTGGTGCGTTGCAGCACTTCCACATTTTTAATCAACGCCACCAAGGTTTGTTCGCTGAATTGCTGAGGCTTGAATCCTTCCGCCGTATCGCTGGCACGGAACAAGGGCGGTGCATCACGCCGGATCAGTTGGACCGCCACGGTCGAACGCGTGATGGAAAAAGCCCACAAAATTCCGAGGATCAAAATCACCACACCCGCACCGAGCCACCAATACCATTTTTGTTTCAAAACTTCGAGGAGACGGATTGGGTCAAAGGGCAGCCGAAACGATTCATCTTCCACTCCTTCCGCTTCGGTGTAGGACTGAATTTGCTTCGCGCTCCGCGGAGCAGTTTCGCGCGGTTTGGCCCAAATTTCCTCCGGATCCGCGCCGTTCTTTTCGGTAGGTTCGCGGGGAACGTCGGCGGTGGTTTGGGAGGTGTGGTTATGCGATTCGCCACGTTTTTGGCGAAGTTCGCTGATGCTGAATTCGGCTTCTTGTCTCATGCGGCACAGAGTTGTTGATGACGACTTAAATCACGGACGATGGTTGTTAGAGCGGTTTCTTGGACGAGCGGCATTTCGCGCAGCCACGCATATTCCAATGCGAGTTTGGCGAGACGATTGAGCTCACGTGGCACGCCTTTGGAGACGTGGTGCGCTAGAGCAATCGTTTCCGGCGCAAAAATTTCTCCCGTCGGATGCCCCGCCATGCGCAAACGATGCTGAACGTAAGTGGGCGCATCGTCGGCCGAGAGCGAACGCAAATGAAAGCGAAGGCTGATGCGTTGGTCGATGGCGGGCAATTTTGCGACCAGGCCACGCAGCTCGGGTTGGCCGAGCAGAATGAGGGTCAGATAATTTTGCCCGCCACCGTTTAAGTTGGTGAGCAGCTTTAATTCGTTGAGCGTAGCCAATGACATTTCCTGCGCTTCGTCGAAAATCAAAACGAGGTGGCGATTTTCGGAATGGATTTTTTCCGCAGCGCGCCGCAACCGTTCGCAACGCGCAAATTTATTTTGTCCTTTGCCATCGGGATCCAGGTCATTCAGGACGCCTCCAATCAAATCCTTGAAGCCGAACGCGGAACTTTCCTGAGTCACGACGTGAAATTTGGAGCGGTCAAGTTGCTGAGTGAAAACTGCGCGGGTCAGAGTTTTTCCGCAGCCGATTTCCCCCGTGAGCATGCCGATGTTCATGGTGCGTTCCCCGACGAGGAAGCTCAGCCGATTGAGGGCTTCATCGTGGTCGCGGCTCTGAAAATAGAAGCGCGTGTCCCAAGTCGCCTCAAAGGGACGCTCGCGCAAATTCCAGTATTCCAAAAGTTCCATGTGCGTCTGAATGGTTTAATTTTTATCAGTAATCAGGCGCGTCGAAATTAAGATGAAGCTACCGACTGGAACAATCAGGGGGAGCCACTTTTCTCCACGCGGACAAACTACCAAATGGGCTAATGGTTTCCTGCAATAACCTCGGGCCACCCCTCGACAATTATTTTGCCGATGCGACCTGAGATTTCTTTTTCTCAGGCGATTTCTTTTTCTTTTCCAGAACGTTTTGGGCGATTTTGTCCAGATCTTCGTCGGAGACATGAGGTAGGAAACGGGGTCGATAAATTTCTTCGTGCAGAATTTTAAATATTGCCACGGTCGGCATGGCGATCAAAACGCCGAGCACGCCAAAAACGGTCACGCAAAGCAGCATGGAAAAAATCACGGCGACGGGATGCAATTTGAGCTGGCCACCGACCACCACCGGCATGATGAAATTATTTTCAACAGTTTGGACGATGATGTAGGCGAGCAGCACCCAAAGCGGCTTCAACCCACCATCTCCCGCCGCCAGCAGGATCGCCGGCACCGACGCCAAAATCGGGCCGACGTAGGGCACCGCCTCGAAAACGAGGGCGATCAACCCCAGCACCAGCGCATCTTGAAAACCGAAGAGGGGCCACATCGCTAAAAAAATCATCGCGCCGATAATCGTCATCCCCATCAACGTCGCCAGAGCCCAGCGCGGCACAAAATCGACAATCCGATTTGAAATATTGATCGCACTGGGATGATGTTGTTCGGGAATTAATCCGTAAAATAAGCCGAGGATGGGACGTGGCTTCAGTGAGGAAAAGATGACGCCGAAAAACACCGTGACGATGATTAGAGCAATGGACGCGGCATTTGACGCCACGCTTTTGAAACTGCCGCTCACTCCGCTAAAAATCGATCCCAGCCCGGAACGCAGGAAACCACCGCTCGAAGGTTGGCCTTGCGCCGCGTTTGGTTCCTTTGCTTCTGGCGCAACGACCGGCGGCGGATTCGTTTTTCCTGAATTATTTTCCTGAGCCACTTCGCTGCTTACTTCGCGTTTCAATCGTTGTTCAGTGAGCTCCGCCTTTTGCTCCATCTTCATGATGGGCTTTTGAATGCGTTCCCAATACTGCGGCAGTTGACTGATGAACCGGGTGGTGGAGCGTTTCATTGGCGAGTAAAACGCCAAAGCTGTCAGGCCTGCGATGCAAAGGAAAATGAGTAATAGCAATCCAGTGGCAATCCCGCGCCCACCCATCCACCGACGCAATTTCACGATGATCGGATTGAGCGCAAGCGTCACGAGCAACATGAGGAGGAAAGCCAGAAGAATTGGGGCAAGCGTGTCAAATGAACGGATGAAAACGAACAACCCTGCCGCCAGAAAAACCAAAGAATATCCGCGCATTTTTTTTGGATAATTTTCGTTTGGCATAATCCTCGGATAAGTACAGGGAATCAGAACTCCTTCTCCTGACGTCCCCCAGAAGCCGAGCTAAATGGGTTTGAAAATTATTGGCAATCAGGCTGCGCCTGTTTTTTTCAACATGGATTTAGCGGATGGAGGAAAAGTCCGACGGAGCTCAGACGATTTATTCTTCGGGAATTGTTTTCGCGTCTGGATTATTTGATACATTTTTGGACTATTTCCACCCAGTTCTGGTTCGGTGCAGAGGGAGGGTTCGAGAATTCTCAAACGCTGACCGCCAGCAGGGCGTTGTGCGCACGGGACATGGAATTATTGTCGGCCTTGTGCGGGATATTTTCAAAATCACCGCGCAACGCTTTTAACGCATATTTTTCCAACTCAATTTCGCCACGCGTCCGGATTCCGGCCCGACGCAAAATTGGAATCGGCGGAGACCAGCCCTGCACCGCGTGCTGAAAAAGAAAAGCCAGAACGCCACCCGTGAGCCAAAGCCATTTTTTGTTGATCGTAATTCCCAAGGCCAATCCAGTGAACGCCAGTCCTGAAGCGTTGGTTTCGATGATGCGTTCGATGTCCCACTCGTGCTCCAGTTCTTCGATGCGAAAGGAAATTGCCCCAATGGATTGCGTCGCGTAAAACTGAATTCGATCTTCAATTTCGCGATCAATCTTCTCTAAAATCTCGGGGGCAGTATGTAAACGAACCCGGTCTGTCTCGTAAGTCATATCGCGTTTTTTCTAAAAATGATTTTCATACCGCTCCTTGCCTCTGAAGATAGACAGCTCCCGTCTGTTTCCAATCAGGTGAACGCCGCTTCTGCTCTGCGGGAAAGGCTGCGCGCCTCCGAGGATTAAGGAAGTCTCAACCGATAAAATTTTGCAGAGACAGAGGGTGGGTTGGTTAAAATATTTTCATTCGCCACGATTTCGATGGGAACAGAAACATTAGTCCATGATGCCGGACTGAGAACGGCAGATTCTTCGAGGAGAAAACCGGCCGCGCTGAACGGCCATTTGATAATCGAATTCGCGCCGCTCTGGCTGATTTGCAAAGTCGGCTTGGGCGTGTCGGCATCGAGAATTCCATCGAGATTGCGATCAATTCCCATGCGCGTTCCCGAACCGGGAGGAACGCCCATCAAGGTCAGCGTGTCGCCTGCCAAAATTTTGGCGCGTAATTGAGAACGAGTCAGCGCAGGGGAATTCGTCGTATCCATTTTGTAATTTGCGGAGCCCGGCTGATAAATTAATCCGTGCAATTCGCCGTCTATTTTTCCTTTGACGACAAAATCAATGTTCGTGATTTGCGCGGCCTGTAATTCCAACAAAGTCCAATCGTTGGAAAGGCTTAACGAGTTCACGTTCGTGGTCACGGCGGTGCGCGTGTAGCCGACGGCGGGCGCGGTGCCGGTGTCGAAACATTGCACGAAGGCGTTTAAATTATTTTTTCGTGTGGTGTCGTTGGCGAAAGTTCCGAAGACCGGCCGCGACAAAAAATTCGTCAGCGTCGGGTCCATCCCGTCGTGGACAATCCCAAATCCGCTGATGCTGACCGCGTTGGATTTATTATTGAAACTAAGTTTTTGATAAACGTTTCGTAATGGCGGCACTTTGAAATCTTGCGATTCCTGAAGCGCTGGGCCGGAGATTAGTTGTCGATTTGATCCGGTCGGAACCGCGTGACAGGTGTTGCAGGAAAGTCCTGGCTGATAAAATTCAGTGAGAAAAGTATTTCGCCCGGCTGCCGGATTGCCGCCTGCAAAAGTGGTCGGCAACGTTCGATCTAAATTTTGATTCGGGTTCGGCTGAAACACGATTGTGTTGATGAAGTCCCGATACGCGGCCATGTCGGAACCAGTCAAAGTCGTTCCGCCCATCAGTCCATCGAACGCGCCGTTGAAGTGCAAAAAATTTGTGCGATCGCCGCGCCAGTGCAGCGGATCAAGCGCGCTCAACCCGCGCAACGTTTGCGTCGTCATCGGCCCCTTCATCGGATGCAACTGGAACACGCCGGGGAAAGTGGTGTTCGTGACCGAGCTCATTTGCCCGGTCGGATCGCCCAAATCCCATGCGAGCAAATCCATTTCGGCATCAATGTGGCACGCGGCGCAGGCAGCGGTGCCGTTGCCGGAAAGTTTCGCGTCGTAAAGAAATCCGCGTCCATTGCGAATCGTTGCGGGCGTCGGATCAAAACTGCCGATGGGAAATTCTTTCCGGAGAGAATCGTTGCTCGTGTCGATGATGGAAATCGTGTTGGAAATCCGATTCAACACGTAAAGCCGCTGCGCGGTGGAATTAAAGGCAAGTCCGCGCGGCCCGCGTTTCGTCGCCGGATTTACGGTGGCGCCCGTGGCCGGGCCAATTTCAATTCGAGATAAAATATTTCCACCAAGACCCACGCGCGCGACGCGGTCACTGCCAAATGCGGCGACGAAAAATGAATTTCCGCTGGGATCAAAAACCAGTGCGGTGGGTTGGGCGAGGGCATTCGAGCTCGCCGAAGGATTTGGCAAAATTGAATAGTTAATGTTGCTATTCAAATCGATGGGAACCACCGCGCCGGTGCCGATTAAAATTCGCGTGATGCGATTGTCCACAATGTGTCCGCGCACATTGGGCTCGAAGCGAACTAGATTTCGCGCGTCGGTATTCGCAATAAACAAGTCGCCCGAAATTGGTTCAACTGCGATTCCCAAATTCACCGTGCCGACGCGTGAAAAATAACGACTGACCGCATTTGAACTCACGCTGATTTCCATCACGTCATTGTCCGGCATCGTGTATTTGATGACGTTGGTCAATGTCGTCCAATTAGTGTCTGTTGCATCCACGATTAAGCTCACTTGCGGCGGCGGGGGCAGATTCGGATTCATCGGCGGCGTGGCGTTGGTCGGTTGTTTCGGCGCTTTGTCAGGCGGAACGAGAGTGGTGCGATTTCCCGACAACGCGAAGGCTGCATAAACTTTTGTTCCATCAGCACTGACCGCAAGCGCGCGTGGATTTTCGCCGAGCAAGGGAATGAC
>JBKJOZ010000416.1:0-5558 GCA_046595315.1 Limisphaerales bacterium | reverse complement strand
AAACTTGATTTGCGAGGATGACAAATCACTCGCGCTCACTGCGCCTTGCTCAATCCCGCTCAGCAAAACTGAAGTGCGATCAGGGCGCGCCAATAAAACGGTGAGAACTTCGTTGCGAACGCGAGGGGTCATGGTGGCAAAGCGTCGTGTCAATTCCGCCGAACCACCGACATCGGAAATTTGGCCCAGCGAATTCACAACCGCGAGCTGCACGACTTGCGATTGATTCTGATCCAGCAGCGGAAGCAGCGCACGGCTCGCCTCAGCGGAACCTGATATGCCCAGAAGTTGAATGGCTTGGATGCGTAAAGGTTCGTCCAGCTTATTGCTTTGGGCTGCGACTGCGGCCCTTGCAAAAACGGGCTTAAAAAATCCGACCATAACACTCGGGGCGACGCCAGCGCGCTGCAGACCTTTCGAGAATGATCGAGTCAACCCGAACGCCAATTTATCATCGCTGGCCTCGGCCAAAAACCGTGTTACAACCGCGCCTTCGTCCTTCTGGTTTTTTGCGCCGATAATTTCTGCCAACTCGGAAAGAAACTCCCGACCTGATTGGCTGGTGAGAAAAGTTTTATCGCGCGCCAGCAAATCAAAAATCTCACCCGATCCTTCGGTGAGTGAACTCAAGGCGGCGGCGCGCATCCACGAATTGGTCGCATCCCGTTGCACGATTTCCGCTAGGGCTTGAGTTTTTTCGGCGTACTTCACTTCGCCAAGGGTAAACGCGAGTTGGTAACGAACGTGGATCGAAGGATCCTTTGTGAGCGACCGCAACGTAGCCCACAAGGGTCGGCTTGGCTTTTCGTGCAAAAATAACTCTGACAATTTGACGGCATGTCGGCGGACGGTTTCATCTTGATCGCGCAACGATTTTAAAATGATTTTTTCATTAAGCGCATTCAAACCGCCCAGCGCGTAGAGGGCGTGCATTCGAGCCAATGAAGATTGCGATTTTTCGGCAAGAGTCACGAGCGGCGGCACGGCGGATTTATCCTGTCGTTGGAAGAGCAATCGGGAAGCGGTGTCGCGGTGCCAGCCGTTTGGACTTTCCAATGTTGCAACCAGTTGTTGAGTGGTGGCCTGACCGAGTTGTGGCTGTTTCGGTTGCTTGAAGTTATCCGGGACAATTCGATAAATGCGCCCACGATCATTGCCGCTGTTCAAATCTAAATGCTTTTTAATTTGTTCGGGAAGCGACCACGGGTGTTCGATTATTTCCCGATACATATCGAGGAGGTAGAGGGTGCCGTCCGGCGCGTTGGCAAATTGCACGGGACGAAACCACGTATCGCGTGAAGCAAGAAATTCCACTTTCTGTTCGTCCGCCGGACGCTCGGCTTTCACGCCGACGCCATCGGGATAAATTTTTTTGCGATGCACTAAATTGCCACCGGCGTCGCCCGTAAAACCATTGTCGCGGAAGTCTTCTGGAAACGCACTGCCGCGATACATCGTGACCCCGGTTGCCCCGGTAAAATAGCCTGCGGAACGCCCGCCGCCTTCGATCGGGCCGCTGGCAATTCCACTCACGCGCCATTTGGTGCGAATGACGCGCCAAGGTTCCTCAGGGCTGATGCGAAAAACTTCTGCGGCCGGGCCGTCCACCGCGATGTCCACCAACGCGCCAGGCATGGCGTAAAATGGATTTCGCTCTGCGTAACGTGCCTCATACATCATCGTTTGGATGTGATGACTGTTGCTGCAGACAAATTTGCGGCCTTTGCTGTCGTAACTAAATCCATATTGGCCGCCCCCATTCTCAGCCGATAATTCCATCGTGCGCGGATCGAAATAAAAGTCGCGCCCGCGCAAATCCAGCGGCTGACTCGAGGGGATGACCAAATTGGTGACGGTTCCGCCATTTGGCGCAGTTGCTCCGTGAATCCGATTGTCCAAGCCCCAATTGAAACTGTTGAGTAACGCCTGCACGTTGAGTCGGTCCTTGCCGCTGCCGAATCCGGTATAGATGACTTTGCGCACGTCGGCCTTGCCATCGCCGTCCGTGTCTTTGAAATAAATGATGTCCGGTGTTGCCGCGACAAATACCCCGCCGTCATAACAAATTACGCCTGTCGGCCACGGCAACTTGTCAGCAAGCACGGTCGCTTTTTCAAAACGGCCATCCCCATCCAAATCTTCCAGCATTCGAATGCGCCCCAATCGCTCGTCGCGCCGCTCGGAATAATCCGTCATCTCCACGACGAACATGCGCCCGTTCTCATCGAACGAAAGGGCAATGGGATCAAAAACGTTCGGTTCAGAAGCGACCAGTTCGATATGAAACCCTTTTTTAATTTGAAATGTTTTGAGCGCGTTGGTGGCGTCCACGGCCGGGAAGCGCGGCAAATCTTTTTGCTGATTTAATTCCGGTGGGACGGCTTCCGCCTCGAAGACAAGAAAAAGTGCGGCTAGAAAAACGAGGCGAAAAATCATGCGTGAACCAAGCCAGTGAAGCGGGTCAAGTTCAAGGAATATTTACCGCCGTTGCGCTACTTGACGCGGCGACGAAAAAACGGTTTGGTTGCGGCATGAAAACTTCCATCTCGCAATTTTTTCAAACAACCGCGCTCATCTTTTTGCTCTGCGTCGGGTGTAAGCCTGCCGAAAAAAATAGTGTGCCCCCCGCTCCACCTGTGACGGCGCCGGCAGAAGTTGTTGCACCGGCCACCAACGAGGCCGCTGCCAGTGAAGCCCCTGCCCCCGCGCTCAGCGACGGCAGTATCACCCCTGAAGAAGCCCGCAATCACATCGGGCAGACAGCCGTGGTGAGAGGCAAAGTGGATCGTGTCTATGTCAGCCAGAAAGGCGACGTCTTTATTGATATGGGCGGAAAACATCCCAACGCGCCGTTCACCGCAGTCTGTTTCGCGCAAGCCATCCCGACCGATCAACTCCAACAGCTCAACGGCAAAGTTATTTCGGTGAAGGGCAAAATTAAGAACTATCAAGGCAAAGTGGAGATCGTTCTTGAATCTCCCGAGCAGCTCGGACAGTAGCCTGCCGCATAGGCGTTCCTCGACTTTCCGCCAGTGCAGTGGCAAATTTTTTCTGTGTTGGAAAAAAAACTCGAACAGCTTCGCGCCATTTTGCGCTCTTACGGATCATGCCTCGTCGCCTATTCCGGAGGAGTGGATTCTGTTTTTCTCGCGCGCGTGGCTCACGATGTTTTGGGTGCAAGGTCGCTGGCAGTCATCGCCGATTCCCCCAGCCTGCCTCGACGTGAATTGCAGGAAGCAGTTGAGATTGCGGAAAAGTTTTCCCTCCCATTGCGCGTGGTCCACACCAACGAATTTCAGAACGAGGCCTACTTGGCCAATCCAAATAATCGCTGCTATTTTTGCAAACACGAATTGTTCACTGAACTCGAACCGATTGCGCGCGCTGAAAACTTTGCGGTGATCGCTTACGGCGAAAACGCGAGCGACACCGGAGATCATCGTCCGGGATCCAAGGCCGCTTCGGAATTTTCGGTGCGCGCGCCGCTCAAGGAAGCTGGCCTCACGAAATCTGAAATTCGGCAATTATCCGCCCAGCTCGGTTTGCCCACCGCCGACAAACCGCAAATGGCGTGTTTGAGTTCGCGCATTCCTTACGGCGAAGCAGTCACGCCGGAAAAATTGCGCATGATTGAAGAAGCGGAATACGTTTTGCGCGATGCAGGTTTTTTCGATCTTCGCGTGCGCCACCACGAATTGAAGCAAGGACATCTGGCACGCATTGAAGTGGGCACGAGCGAAATGCCAAAACTTTTTGAGGACAATGCGTTCACGAAAATCGCCGAGGCCTTCAAGAAAATTGGTTATGCCCATTGCACCGTGGATTTGCAGGGATACCGGCGCGGCAGCCTGAACGAAGTGGCCGTGCCTATTGCATTTGGTTCACGCTCCAAATAGTTTTTCTGTGCTGCTTCTCACGGCCGTTTCTCTTTTTCAAGCAACGAACGTTTGCGTTCCACACCCCAGCGGTAGCCCGAAAGAGTGCCATCAGTTCGCACCACGCGATGACACGGAATCGCGACCGCAATCGCGTTTGCAGCACACGCTCCGGCAACCGCACGAATCGCTTTCGGCAAACCAATTCGTTTCGCGACTTCCGTGTAACTTGCAGTGAGGCCAACCGGAATTTCGCAAAGCGCTTTCCAAACTCGCCGCTGGAAGGCCGTGCCGCGTAGGTCGAGCGGCAGGCTCAATCCGAGTTTCGGCGCTTCCACGAAACCAATGACTTGAGCAACAACGCGCTCGAACTTTTTATCGCCGCCGATTAATTGCGCTTTGCCGAAACGGTCTTGAAGTTCTTGAACGAGTTTATCGGGATCGTCCCCCAGTGAAATCGCGCATAAACCTTTTTCCGTGGAGGCGACAAGAATGGAGCCTAGCGAACATTCGCCCACCGCAAAACGAATGGTGGTTCCCGCACCGCCAGCGCGAAATTTTTTCGGGGCCATGCCGAGCATTTGCGACGATTCCGCGTAAAATCGGCCATTGGAATTATACCCTGCCCCATAGATCGACTCCGTCACGGTGGCACGTCGGGGAAGTTGCTCGCGCATTCGTTCGGCGCGATGAGCCGTGGCATAAGCTTTGGGCGTGAGGCCGACAATTTTTTTAAACAGGCGATGAAAATGAAAACGACTCAGGCCTGCCTTTTTTGCCAGTTCAGCGAGGCTCGGTAATTCGACCGCCGTCGCAATCGTACGACATGCCGCCGCCACAACCGAGGACTGCTGTTCAGTCAACGCGAGACCCTTGGGCTGGCAACGTTTGCACGCGCGAAAGCCGGCACGCTCCGCCTCTTCACAAGAGTTGTGAAATTGGACATTTTGGCGGTGAGCCAAACGCGCGGCGCAGGACGGACGGCAATACACGCCCGTCGTTTTCACGGAATAATAAAATTTTCCATCGGCATTCCGGTCGCGCTGAACTATCGCGATCCAGCGTGCATCCGATCCGACATATTTCCGGCGGGCCGTCGTTTGATTGATTTTGGATAATGCCTTCACGAGTTCTTTCTTCTCCAGATAATATAGAGGCGCTCCGAAAGCAAAAACTCCGCTTCTTGCTTTTGAATTCGACCGCGCAGCAGAATCGTTTGGGCAAGCGCTGCGGACAAGCTGCCGAAGGTCCCGGATTTTAAGGTGTCTTCAAACGGTAGAAGGCGGATGAAGGTGGGGCATTCAGATCGTGGAAATCATCGGTGTAATTAAATAGCCCGTTCGATGGTACCATGTTGGTTGAGATCGTCAGCCAAGCCGGTAAATTCGTCGAACGTTGCAGGAAATAAGTTGAGCCAGGGCTACCCGCAAAACGAAGGGTCACCGCATTGTTGGTAATGCTCGGACGACCGGCAAATTCTCCAGTGGCGCTCGGCACAATCCGCACGGTATTCGTCGCGGTCCCGCCGTGACCATCGCTGAGCGTGAAAATAAATTTGTCAGCCATGTTCACGTTATTGGAGTAAATGAGGTAAGTAGTGTCCGCCATCACAGTTACTCCATTTGTGGTCGCTGGGCCAAAGTTCGCCAGGGTGAGAGCGTCCGCGTCGGCATCCGTGCCGGT
>JBKJOZ010000249.1:0-3050 GCA_046595315.1 Limisphaerales bacterium | reverse complement strand
CTTTTCGCAGCGATAAAGGTTCCAAAGGAGTGAGCGGCTCGACGCGCCGGTTTTGGCATTTTTTTCCGAACGCCAGAGTGAATAAACAGGAGCGTAATCGCGCTCGATGCTTTTGTTATTGGGCAAGACTGGTTCCAAAATCGAAAGGATTTGCAGGCGTTCGTTGCCGTTGAGATCGCGGCGAAACGTGAACAACGGCCAGAGGTCGACGCGGTGCATGGCCACATTTGCGTCCAGGTTTTTTTCCACAATGTCCGAATAAAGAAAAAAGAGAATTCGAGTCCGCTCCCGTTCCAGCGGCGGCGAGTAAAGCCGGTTGTATTTGTAAATCGGCCAGAGATAAAAATTGCTGGTCAGGTTCGTGTTCGAGGCGCGACTGAAAACCGGCCAGACGCGCTTCGTGTTTTTCCCTTCGCCATGCGCGAAAACAATCAACGGCCAAGGCGCGCCAATCTCACGATATTTTTTCTCGCGATCTTCGGTCAAGCTCAGGCCGATCGGCCAAGGCGATGTTGTCGAATCGCGCTTGGGTGAACGCAGTTTTGTAAAAAGCGGGAGGAGCGAAAGTTGTTTTTCCGGATTCTCGGTTCCAATGCCGGTCGTGGTTTTGAAAAAGAATGGCCAGAGCGCAAAAAACTTTTCGTGGCCGCCGATTATTTCCGGTTCGTCCAGACTGTTGGTGCGTGTGGTCGGATTTTTGTGTTCGGCACCAATCAGCGGCCAAACTTGCCAACCGCTTAATTCATGGCCCTGGCGCAAATGGAAAACGGGAAAAAGATAATTGGCCGTCACGACATCTTTTTTCCACGTTTTGGCATAAAGCGGAAAGGCGATGAAATGAATTTTATCGCGAAATAAACGGTTTTTTAACGTGCCGTAAATGGGGAACACAGCAGTGTAATTAAACACAGGGTTCGAAGCGCGTTGTTGGAAATAAAACGGAAACAACGTGAACCGCCCCTGTTTTTCTTCCTCCTGCGTTTTTCCACCGGCGAAAGCGAACAATTGCAGGATTTGAAATCGGTATTCTCCACCGTAACGGTCGTAGGTCAGGAGCGGATAGACGAGATCGATCTCTTCGGATTCCAATTCGGGATCAACCGTGCGAGAAAAAAGCGGCGGGAGCGCGAATTGGCGCTGCGACTCTTTTTCTTCCCAGACGAAAAACGGGCTAACCGCTTCGGTGCGGGTTCCTTGATCGAGTGTGAGCGAAAATCGATCGTAAAGCGGGCCGATAGACCAATCCGCTTTCGCTGCGAAACTGCAGAGACTTAAACAAAAAATTAAAATGAAGCGTCGCGGAAAAAACATTCGTAACCCTATTAGCGGGGGCGATGATAGAAGCGACCAAACATGCGTCAAGCTTCACTCGCTAAATATTTATTTTCAACTGCCGATAACGTTATCTGCGGCCATTCTTAAGTGATACCGCCTCAAACCGCCATAAACATTGACTTTAATGACCTAAATTTATATTTTTTATTTCCAATTGAGGTCTTTCACCTCGGTTCCTCCTGGCCCATCGGCGATTGTGCATTTTCGTCGCTGGGCCTTTTTATTTTCCAGCCCCAACGGAGCAACAAATTCAAAAGTGCCGGCAAAAAAGTAAGCGACGCAATCATGCAAGTGGTCACGCCAACCGCCATGACGAATCCGAGACTCGCGATGCCCTGATGCTTCGCTAACATTAAACTTCCAAATCCAGCGAAAGTGGTCAGGCCCGAAACGAAGACGGCTTTACCTGTGCTTTTCCCGAGAATTGCCGGAGTTCTCTCTTCGGCGAATCGATTCAGAATATGAATGCCGTTGGTCACGCCAATGCCGATGACGAGAGGCAGTGTCATAATGTTGGCGGGATTGAACGGAATTCCAAATCGTCCCATCAAACCGACCATCCAGAGCGCCCCGATACCAACAGGCAGCAGCGCTAAAATCACCGATCCCAAAGATCGAAAATGAACGAAAACAAAAATGGCGATAGCGAGCAAAGCCCACCAAGCCGCTGTTTGGTAACTTTCTTTAAGCAACGTGGTGTATTCGTAAAGTTGCACCGGCGTCCCCGTCACGTTGGGATCTACCGTGCGTAATTCCCGGACGAATTCCTCTTGTTCCTTGCGCTGCCAGACATCTTTCTTTGGAAAAACCTGCAACATATATTTGCCGGTCACACCCACAAATCGGTTGCGCAAAGCGACGGGCAAATCTTCTGCACGCATTCGACCGCTGGCATCCTGATTTGCGAGCGCGGCAAAGGTATCGCGGATGTCGTAAAACAGCGCTTGTTGAAATTGGAAGAGCCGTGCCGCGACATCTGGATTATTGCTCAGCATTCCTTTGCGCAAGCGAGCGATGGCGTTGCGGAGAGAAACTAAATCTTTGGACAACTTTGGCTCGTCTTTCGCCGTCTGGTCTGCCGCAAGCCCCAGGTAACCTTGCAAAGCCCACAAGGTTCGGCTCAGTTCGGCTATATCGATCGGCTTTTGATCCGCTTCCGCAAAATGAATCACCGCGACATCTTTTTTTATCTGACGCACCAACTCCAATTTTTTAGTTTGATCTTCGGTGAGATATTCGCTGATTGGGTCAACGCTCTCCACAACGGGAAGCACTTTCACTTTTTCTTTCAACTCGGCCAAGTGTTCCAGGTTGGTTGCCACAATTGCGCCAAACAAAACGGATTTGCCTGCGGAATCGATCAGCTTGTGTTCAAACACAACTGCCGGAAGTCCCTTGCTCTGCATGTTCAACAAATTGTAATCAAAATAAACTTTACGAAATTCCCACGCCGACGCGCCGCAGATCAGCAGCGTCACCACCATCATCGTGACCGGACGGCGCAACCAGAAATTTTCAATTTTGGCGCGACGATTAATTTCCGGCGCCATTTTTTCATCCAGAATATTTTGGCGCCCGCGTAACAGCAGAGCGGGCAACAACGTCATCATCGGAATCAAGCAGAGCAACATTCCGCCACCGCAAATAATTCCCATCTCCTGAATGCCTTTAAAATTGGTTAATGCCATTGCAAAAAACGCGCCCGCCGTCGTTAA
>JBKJOZ010000124.1:0-12277 GCA_046595315.1 Limisphaerales bacterium | reverse complement strand
TGGAAATATCAACTCACCGACGCGACGTGGAATAATCTGACGAACATCGTTGCGTCGAGTAACGTGGTCTCCTTCAACGAAACACTCTCCTCTACCCAACGGTTTTATCGAGTGGTGCAGTGAGTTTCAAATCATCGGAGGGACGCGCTCCGCAAATCCCTCTTATTTCAAAAACACACCGGCGATGGCGGCGTTGAGGAGTGTGGCGATGAAGCCAACGAAGAGTGCGCGCAAGCCGAGTCGTGCGAGATCGTGGCGGCGTTCCGGTGCAATCGCGCCGATGCCGCCGAGTTGAATACCGACGGAGGCGAAGTTCGCGAAGCCAGTCAGAGCGAAGGCGGCGAGGGTGTAGGAACGCGCGGACATGAAATCGGGCGTGGCTTTCCAACCTTTCATCACGAGATAAGCGTAGTGCTCGTTGATGGCGAGTTTGGCACCGAGCAAACTGCCGACTTTAGAAATGTCGGCGGACTCAATGCCCATCAGAAAGGCCGCTGGGGAAAAGATCCAGCCGAAGAGTTTGGTGAGGGACAGTCCGGGGACGATCGCGCTGAGAATGGCGTCGAACATGGCGACGAAGGCGATGAAAACAATGAGCATGGCGGCGACATTCAAGGCGAGTTTCAAACCGTCGGTCGTGCCGGAGGCGGCGGCGTCAATGCCATTGACGTAAGGAGATTTCTCGTTATGGGTGTGGACGGAGCCGGCGGTTTCCGGTTTGCCTGTTTCAGGCATGAATAATTTCGAGAGATAAAGACTGCACGGACAGGCCATGATGCAAGTTGTGAGCACCGCGACGGGGTCCGCGCCATAATTAATATAGACGACCATCATTCCGCCGGAGATATGCGCGAAGCCGCTGGTCATGAGCGCGAACAGTTCCGACTTGGTCATGCGCGGCACGTAGGGCTTCACGATGAGCGGCGCTTCGGTCTGGCCCATAAAAACATTGGCCGAAACGGAAAGTGTTTCTGCGCCACTCGTGCCCATGAGATGCACCATCACGCGCGCCATCAACTTCACCACTTTTTGTAAAATGCGGAAGTGGTAGAGGACGGTGAAGAAAGCGGAAACAAAGAGAATGGGCGGCAACGCTTTGAAGGCGAAGATGAATAAAAATTCTTTGCCGGGATTCAAGGCGATGTCGCCGGGACGCGCGAGATTTCCAAAAACGAACTCAGCGCCTTTGTCCGAGAAGCTGATGAAATTGACGACGACAATTTTCGCCGATTCAAAGGCGCGATGAACGATGGGAACTTTCAAGACGAGGACGGCGAGAATAATTTGCAGAACGACGCCCCAGCCAATCGTGCGCCAGTTCACCGCGCGCAAATTTGACGAGAACATCGCCACGAGACCGAAGAAACAAAAAATACCGACGAAGGCTTGGCCGCGCAGACCGATGGTTTCGCGCAGGGCGTAGGCCGACAAACCCAAGGCTAAAATTCCTGCGCCAATGCCTAACCGCCAAATGAATGGCGTGGGCGGTTTGGGAGATAATAAATTTTCCGATGGTATTTCTTTTCCGTCGGCAATGGGCGATGGCGGATCAAATGCCTGCATGAGGCGAGAAAATAGCGACAACTTTTACCCGCGTCGAGCGCGAGTATAATTGTCGCCGTGCCAGCGAAATATTCCTCTCTTACTTGAGCAGCGCGGACCGGGATTGATGGCGTTTTAGAAGGACGTCGCCATCATGCGGGTTCTCCCGAACCACTCCAACGCCGGGCGCGTAGTATTTGAATTCAGTCGTTCCGTCCGCAAGATTCTCTTGAATTTTCACACAATTTTTAAAGGTCCCCGCCGGCACGGTAACGGTTTCGGAAGTGGAGATCACTTCGTCCACCTCGTTGATTTCCTTGGAGACATCTTCGGACTTAAATTTGTCGCCCACTTTGGGATGCGCAGGAAAAAGCAAACCCGGGGTTTGCGTTTCTTTGCCCAGCATCCACGCGCCATCGTGGCCGACTACTTTGCCATCCTTGTATTCATCCACCTCTTCACCGAGATAATAAACGTTGCCATCGTCATCCTGCGCGAAATAGTCCACTGCGACTTCTGCCAGTTGACCATCTTCATAGTCGCGATCTTCGAAAACCAGCGCCTCAACTTTTTGGCCATTGATCGAAAATGTCTTGCGGATGTCGGGCTTGGCGGTGCGTTCCGTGCGAACTTTCGCGCCGCCTTCTTTACCTTCGAGAATGTCTTGCTTCAAATACGCCAAGGGCAGGTAAGGATTAGTAATGTCGCGTGGATGGCTGAATTTCGCCTTGGTTACCGATTGCTTTTTATTTTTCTTGGATTTTTTAGCGGCCGCGGCGTCCTCGGCGGCTTTGTCCGCAGCATCGTCCGTCTTGGTGTCGATCAATTTTCCATCTTCCGTGATCACAAGGTCGCGAACGTTGCCGTCCTTATCTTTAATTCCCGCTTCATACACTTCTTTGCCGCCTTTCTTGAAATCTTCTTTATCCACTGGCCCGCCTTCCTGTCCGCCGTTGGCAAGAATGGTCGCCCGCACCGCTGCGGGAAGATCCGCCCATTTCTGGGCTGTTCCAGAAAAACTGTTTGGCACCAAGGCCAACATGAGCGCCATGCCGGCAACAAGTCCTGATACTTTCAACGTATTATTATTCATGATTTAGATAGGTCGGTGGTTGATTGGTTTGAACCTGAGCCTTCGCGTCAAAAGAGGGAAGAGAATTTAGGTTAATTTTTGTTCATTCACCCGCGTCATTGATTCAACTTCTTCTTTTTCCTCAACGCTTTCTTGGCGTGTTTGCCGGAACCGTTGCCCGAGTCTTGTTTCCCAGCGGCGGGATTAAGTTGGTTGAGAGTCGCTTGCAGATGTTTGCGGCCTGCGATGGCGGCTTCATCTTTGGTGTCGGCGGCCACGAGTTTTTCCTCGAACGGCGCGCCGCTCATATCAAAGAGTTCGCCGCTTTGATTTAATTTCCAATTCTGGCTGCGCACGTACCAATTCTTGCCTAACTCCACAAAAATCCAGTCGCGCGGCTCGCCTTTTTCGCCGCGCATTTGCGCTGCCAAACTATGTCCATCAATCGTTACGCCGGTAGAAAGTTTCACGCCAGCCAGTTGCGCGAACGTCGGGAAGTAATCACTGAAATCCACCAAATTTGTGGCGACTTTTCCGGCGGGAGTTGTGCCGGGCCAACTGGCAATCATCGGGACGAGACTGCCGCCTTCGAGCATTTGGCCTTTGTGCCCAGAGATCAAACGATGCTTCACCGTGGAACGTTCGAACTCACCTTTGGCCGTGCCGTTGTCGCCTACAAAAATGATCAGCGTTTTTTCGCGCAACTTGAGCCGATCCAGTTCATCCACCAGTTTGCCAACCAGTTTGTCCATGTAGGCAATGTTGTCCGTGTAAAAATCTTTGCTGTTCGGCGCGCTGTCGGGCGTGCGCAAAATATCGCCGTGAACGTGTGACATCGAGTAGTAGGCAAAGAACGGTTGGTCTCGATGGCGCTTGATAAAATCGACTAAAAATTCGTGCATCAAGTCGGGCAAATATTTCTCACCCAACTTGGTCTCTTTGCCATTTAACGTGTAAGTGTGGCCGCGATCTTGCGTGTTCCAGTAGGTGCCGCTCCCTTTGAAGCGCAGATATTCATCGAAACCAAAATCGCCCGGCTCAAGCGGAAGTTGATTCCATTTGCCGACTTGCGCGCTGGCGTAACCAGCAGTTTTTAACATTTTTGGAATCATCGTTTCATTTTCCGGTTTGATCAGCGCACCACTGTCATTGCCGGTCATGCCCGTCCGGAAAGCGTAACGCCCCGTTAGAAATTGGCAGCGCGACGGGCCGCAAAGGGGTTGGGCAAAACAATGTTCAAAACGAATCCCGCTTTTAGCCAACGCGTCGATGCGTGGGGTTTTGAAATGATCGGATCCATAACAACTCACGTTTCCAGTCCCGAGATCGTCGGCGAGAATGAAAATAATATTTGGTGGCGACGTTTTCTCCGCCGCGAACGAATTCAACGCGAAAAGGACGAAAAGGAGACTCAGGATTTTTTTCATGCGTTTGGACAGACGCGATGTGCAGCGGGAAAGTTACTGATTTCTGTTTCGCCTCGGCATTCGGAAAATAATTGTCACGAGAAATAGCCGAGGGCAGGATGCGCGCAACCAATTCTCCATTATGAATGACGAAACTCTTTATCTGAACCGCCGTCGCTTTCTCAAAACGTCCGCTGCGCTGGCGGCTGCGTCCACCTTGCCGAAATGGTTTGTGGAGGAATGTGCGGCTCGTCCCAAATCAGCGCGGGTTCTTTCACCCAATGAACAGCCCTCGATTGCGTTGATCGGTTGTGGGGGCATGGGGCGCGGCGATGCGCAAAATGCCTCGCGCTTTGGCCGCGTGGTCGCGCTGTGCGATGTGGATGAAACGCACATTGCCGAAGCCAAAAAACTTTTTCCGGACGCGACCGGTTACAAAGATTTTCGCAAAGTGATGGAGCGCGATGACATTCATGTTGTCATTTGCGGGACGGTGGATCATTGGCACACGCTCGTTTCGCTCGCCGCCATGCGCGCTGGCAAAGATGTCTATTGCGAGAAACCCCTGACTTTGACGATTGAAGATGGCAAACAACTGGTGCGCGCCGTGCATAAAACAAAACGCGTTTTGCAGACCGGCAGCCAGCAACGGAGCGACAAAAATTTTCGGCTCGCTTGCGAACTGGTGCGCAACGGGCGGATTGGCAAGTTGCAACACATGAACACGATTTTGCCGGGAGGTTTGCGCGAAGGCCCATTCAAAAGTTCACCCGTGCCCGCCGGTTTGGATTGGGATTTTTGGCAAGGGCCGACGCCCGACGTGGAATACGTGAAGGAGCGCTGCCATTTTTCATTTCGTTATTGGTATGAATATTCCGGCGGAACGCTGACCGATTGGGGCGCGCATCACAACGACATCGCGCTGTGGGGCAGCGGCTTCGAGCGAAGTGGTCCGGTCAGGGTGGAGGCAAAGGCGTTATCGCAACCGATCGCCGGCGGTTACTCGGCGATCGCGGATTACAAAATTGATTACACTTACGGCAATGGCCTGACTCACACTTGCGAAAGCACGCGCGACAACACGCTCACCGGTGGCGTGGTGAATCCAAATGGAAAATTGCACGGAACAAAATTTGAAGGAACCGACGGCTGGATTTGGATCACGCGTGGAAAAATCGCAGCGAGCCATCCGGAAATTTTAACGGACCCGCTGGGATCGAACGCAGTTCGGCTGTACGCGAGTGACGATCACATGGGTAATTTTTTCGACGGCGTTCGGTCGCGCAAACAACCGATTTGCGAAGCGGAAATCGGGCATCGCTCAGCGTCGCTATGTCATCTCGGCGCGATTGCCCTGCGGACCGGTCGCCCGCTCAAGTGGGACCCGAAGCGTGAACAATTTGATGGCGACAAAGAGGCGAATAAATTTCTCGAACGCAAAATGCGCAAACCGTGGTCGTACGATTCGGTTTAAATTTTGTGCTAGGTTTGGGCGACATGAAAACGAGCCGCTCTGACATCACCACCGAAGAGGATATTAAAACGCTCGTTGATTCGTTTTATCAAAAGGTCAACGCCGACGAACTGCTTTCGCCAATTTTCAACAGCGTCGCCAAGGTGGACTGGGATCATCACATGCCTACAATGTATAAGTTCTGGAGTTCTTTGCTTCTGCGCACGAATACTTATCAAGGTCGGCCGTGGCCGAAGCATGCCGTGTTGCCCGTAAACGCGGAACATTTCGCGCGCTGGTTAAAATTGTTCAAAGCAACTGTGGATGAACATTTTTCAGGAGTGAACGCGATTGAAGCCAAGAACGCCGCTTCAAGTATCGCTGACACATTTCAAAACCGCTTGCAGCTTTTTCGGTAACGCAGTCAACGACGTTTCCGGAACCTCTCAAAACAATAGTTCGCTCTGCGGCAATCCGCATTTTGGCTTGTGTCCGCAAGAAGCTCGCCTAAGGTTTCGCCGAAACGCAAACCGGATTTTATTTATGTTTTCACTCCAGAAATTACTCGGCAAAGAAGACAAGTTTTTTGATCTGCTCGAAGCCAGCGCGGAAGAGGGCAGGGCGAGCGTGCAAGCATTAATCAAGCTCGTCAAAAGCGCGGCGGGCGCCCGGTCGCTCGAAGATTTCGTGGTGGCGCGGCGCAAAGAAAAACGGATCGCCGCCCAAATCAGCGAAATGGTCGCAACCACTTTTGTCACTGCGTTCGAGCGCGAGGATATCGAAGCATTGTCCTTCGCACTTTACCGCATTCCTAAAACGGTGGAGAAAGTCGGCGAAAGAATTCTGATTGCTCCGCAATTTTTAAACGGCGTGGATCTGTCGCGGCAGCTGGCCATGATGGAAAAATCGACCGATACCCTGGCGCTGATGCTCAAGGAATTCCGACGCGGCGTGAATCCTCAGCAAATTTTCACTCACAACGAACAACTCCAGGCCATCGAAGGCCAGGCCGACCAGCTTGTCCTGGAACTGTTGCGCGATTTGTATTCGGGCAAACACGAACCGCTCAAAGCAGTTTTTCTCAAGGAACTTTACGACCTTTTGGAAAAAGTGACGGACCGTTGCCGTGATTCCGGAAACGTAATTAATCAGATCGTACTAAAAAATTCCTAAAAATTTCTCATGACGCTGATCCTGATTGTCGTCTTCGTCGCGTTGGCCTTCGAATACATCAATGGCTTTCACGACACGGCCAATTCCATTGCAACGGTTGTCTCCACCAAAGTTTTGACGCCGCGACAAGCGATCGGTTTGGCCGCTGTGACCAATTTGGTTGGCGCGATGTGGGGAACGGCTGTGGCAAAAACTATTTCCTCCGGTTTGGTGGACACGAAGATTTTTTCTTTGACGAGCGAAGCGCTGATTTGCGCCTTACTCGGCGCCATTGTTTGGAACTTGTTTACTTGGTGGATCGGTTTGCCTTCCAGTTCCAGTCACGCGTTGATTGGTGGATTGTGCGGAGCCGCACTGGCCGCAGCGCATAACAATTGGCATGTCATCATCTGGTCGCAACCTTCCGCCGAATCGTGGGTCAAAGGCAAAGGCCTTTTGTGGAAAGTGATCGTGCCCATGGCGATGTCGCCACTGCTCGGTTTTGTTCTTGGATTTTTCATCATGGCCATCCTTTACCTCACGCTGCAGCGACTCCGCCCGCATACGATCAATAAAGTTTTTGGAAAAATGCAAATCTTCAGTGCGGGCGGAATGGGTTTTATGCACGGAACCAATGATGCGCAAAAAACAATGGGCATCATCGCGCTCGCGCTGGTCACCGGCACTGCCTCGGGAGCATTCGACCATTTGCCCGGCTGGTTGTCCTTCTTGCACACCCCTCAGCCTGCAAAAGGAAAAGACCTCGAAATTGCTCTGTGGATTAAGATCACCTGTGCGGTGGTGATGTGTGCTGGAACGGCTGCTGGCGGTTGGCGGATCATTCGCACGCTGGGCCACAAACTGGTGAAGCTACAACCGATCAATGGCTTCGCGGCTGAAACCAGTTCGGCGGTCGTGATTTTCCTGGCCACACATTTAGGAATTCCAGTTTCGACCACGCACAACATTTCCGCGTCGATCATGGGCGTCGGCGCGGCAAAACGGTTTGGCGCCCTCAATTTATCCGTGATCCAAAAAATGATTTGGGCCTGGGTTTTGACGATTCCAATTTGCGGCGGAATTTCCTACGGATTAGTGCGTCTGCTGGAAATGTTGAACTTGATGAAATAGTTTTCCGGCCAACCCGTTTTAATTTCATGAGTGAAAGACCCCTTCGCATTCTGGCCGTGATCGGAAGTTTGAACAGTGCCTCCGTGACGCGCGTCATGATTGGCCACATCTCCAAAAAACTTGAAGCCGCCGGTTGCGTGGTGGACATCGTCGATTTCGAACGCGAGCCGTTGCCGCTCTACAATCCCGACACCGCTTACGACGCCCCCGCATTTCCGTCGCTGAAAAAACGAGTGGATGACGCGGATGTTTTGCTTTTGGGCACGCCCGATTATCACGGCTCCATGAGTGGTGCGATGAAAAGTTTTCTCGACCATTTCTGGCGCGAATTTGCCGGAAAACTTTTCGCGACCATCGTCGCGTCACACGAAAAAGGTCTGACTGTGACCGATCAACTCCGCACGGTGGCCCGGCAATGTTACGCGTGGAGCTTGCCTTATGGCGTTTCGTTTTCGGACAACATGGATTTGAAGGACGGAGAAATTATCGGCGAACAATTTAAAAATCGGATTGAAATGTTCGTCCGCGACGTCGTCGTGTATGGGAATGTTTTGGCGAAACAACGTCAGGCGGATTTGGCGGGAACCGATGCTGGTTTTCTGGCAAAACACCGGAAGTGATTTGACAGAATTTACAGAATTCACAAAATTTCTGAGCCTCCTGAATTTTGTTAATTCTGTAAATTCTGTCTCAAAATTCCCAATTCGACATTCTGAAATCCAGTTCCTATTCTCGCGGCATGAACCCGCACGGCAACCCGCCATTTACGAAGGAAGATCCCTGGCGCATTTTCCGCATCATGGCGGAATTTGTGGATTCATTTGAAACCCTTTCCCAAGTCGGCCCGGCCGTGACCATTTTTGGTTCTGCCCGACTTCCACCAGCGAATCCGTATTATCAAATGGCAATGACGCTCGGGAAAATGTTGGCCAAACAAAATCTTGCGGTCGTCACTGGTGGCGGGCCTGGGATCATGGAAGCGGCCAATCGTGGGGCGAGTGAAGCCAAAGGCAAATCCGTCGGGCTCAACATCGAATTGCCCTTCGAACAGAAGGGGAATAAATACGCCAACATCCCGATTAATTTTCACTATTTCTTTTCGCGTAAAGTCTGCTTCGTCAAATACAGCATCGCATTTGTTTTTATGCCGGGCGGCTTTGGCACTTTAGACGAATTTTTTGAAGTGTTGACCCTCGTGCAGACTCGACGCATCCCGCATTATCCATTGATTCTCATCGGCACAGATTATTGGAACGGTCTGTTGCGCTGGGCTAAAAATACCATGGAAAAAAATGCGTTCATCAGCCCCGGCGATATGGATCTTTTCACCGTCACGGATGACCCACAGGTGGCCGTGGATCTCATCCTTGATTACAAACGCCGGGTGGGTCCGCCGGATGTCACTCCAAAGACGTTGGCATAATTTCAAACACGGAGAAAAAATTGAATTTTGACGTGAGGCAAAACTTAAACCTCCAGCGCATTATCTGTGTCAATACGTGCAACCGCGACTAAAGTGACTTCGATGTATCAAACCACGCGACTCGAAAACGGACTGACCATTGCCACTGCGGAAATGCCGCACATGGCCAGCGTGAGTCTGGGATTCTGGGTGGGCGTGGGCGGTCGCTACGAACCTGCCGAAATCAGCGGGGTTTCCCATTTCATCGAGCATCTGCTTTTCAAGGGCACAAAAAAAAGGTCCGCTGAAAAAATTTCACAGGATGTCGAAGGCATTGGCGGATATTTAAACGCATTCACCTCCGAGGAAAATACCTGTTTCTATTCCAAAGCGCGTTGCGACCGTTTCGACGAATTACTCGCGGTGCTGGGCGATATGTTTCTCAACTCCACTTTTGCGCCGGTGGAAATTGAACGTGAACGTCACGTCATCAAAGAGGAAATCGCGATGTACCGCGATCAACCGCAGCAATATGTTCAGGAACTTCTTAACGAAACACTTTGGCCCCATCAGCCGCTCGGACGTTCACTCGCCGGAACGGAGAAAACCCTCGACGCCACCACGCGCGCCAAAATTTTGGATTATCAGAAAAGTAATTACGTTTCTTCGGCCATCTTGATTTCTGTCGCGGGAAAAATTCAGCATAAACAAGTGGTCGAGGCCGTTTCAAAATTTTCCAAACATTTTCGCGTGGGAAAAAGGGCCGCCTTCGCTCCCGCCGGCAACCAGCAAACGGAACCGCGCGCCCGGCTGTTCACAAAAGACACGGAACAGACGCAGCTCGCCTTGGGCATTCGCGGTTGTTCCCGGCACGACGAACGGCGTTATGCGTTGCGTTTGCTCAACACGATTCTCGGCGAGAACATGAGTTCGCGCTTGTTCCAAACGGTCCGCGAAAAACATGGTTTGGCCTATTCGATTTACAGTTCGCCAAGTTTCTTCGAGGACACCGGTGACCTGGTTATTTCTGCCGGACTCGATACCGATAAATTGGAAAAAGCGTTGAAGCTGATTTCGCGTGAACTAAAACAACTGGCCGAAAAACTGGTGTCGCCGGGGGAATTGCGGCGCGCCCGCGATTACGTTCTGGGCCAGCTCGATATGAGTCTCGAAAGCACCGAGCCGCAAATGATGTGGATGGGTGAACATTGGCTGGGCTACGGAAAAATTCCAACACCGGATGAAGTCAAAAAGCGTCTGGGCGAAGTTCGCGCCAGTGAAATTCGCGCCGTCGCCCGCGAATTTTTCCGACCGGAACGATTGAACTTAGCGCTGGTTAGTCCGTTGAAGAAAAGTCCCGCCTTGAAAACAGTTCTAAAAATTTGATGCCGTTTTGGACGCAGATTACGGATAAATCACGCGGAAAAAACTTTGCGGCGCGCCGTTGTTCTGGTTGGTGAACGAAAGATTAGTTGTTGTTGAAGTTGCGGTGCCCACGGTTGCAAAGCTGGGAAGATTTGTGCTCACTTGCACTGAATAAGCTACGTTGCTCAACCCCTGCCAGCGAATGATATTCGTCGAATTCAACACCAACGTTGGTGGCGGAACCGTGACAAAATTGGTGGTCGTGTAGTTGATGCGAAAATCTTTAACGACGCCCATGTGTTGCATTCCAGTCACCCCGGAATCCGTGGAAACAACGGGCGCGACTTCGCTCAGCGGGCTGTAAACGCGCGAATCAAAAACCAAGCCATTCGTAAATGTATGTGAACCAATTACGGTCGCGACACGATTGCTGTTCAGGGAAAAACTTGGGAAAACATAATCATACCGCTCCGACCGTCCTGCATTTGTATTCGTGCCACCAAGATTATCGGCTGGAGCAGGACTGTCGTTCAAAAATGTACGGAACGTTACCAAAGCCCCTTCACCGCTCGAATACGTATTACAATCACCCGCCACGATCACTAAAGCGTTGCTTGGAAAATTGGATTGGATGAGCGTCCTTAAGTTCGATGCTTCTGAGGCTCGAGTGGCTGAATCTGCACTGCTGGCTTTTAGATGAATACTCACTACAAAAAGATTATTTGTTCCCGGAATGTCGATCTGAGACCAAGCGAATCCGCGATTAGGAATCAAAGTGTCATCCCACGAACCGGACGAAATAATGGGATAGCGACTAATAATTCCATTGGGAATGTCGTATGTCTCCGTGGTGCTGCTTTCGCGGAAATAAACAAAATTAGTCCCAAACGTGTTATCAATCATCGAACGGATGGCTGCGGCGGTATTGATACCGAAACTATTGCTCACATTGAACTCCTGCATGGCGACAACGTCTGGCTTCAATCCTTTTAAAATATTCAAACCGGGAGTTTCATAACGTTGGCTATTTCCACTGGAAAGGTTCGAGGCCATCGCGCGAATGGTGACGTTTGTATTCACAATCACCGCCGCTTGCTGGCCGTGAGTGTCGGATGCAATCAAGGAGATAACCAGGACAAGAAAAATTGAAAATTTTAGATGTGGAGAAAACATAACTGCAATCGACCCATTATACAGAACTGTGGCTAAAAACAAGGGAGCATCTTTCGATTTTACCGCGTGACCCAAAAAATTCTTCATGGCATTGTCCGCGCGTGACGACGAGCGAAGCAGCCCAACTTTTAGCACAATTTCGCGCTGGAAAAATCTCCAGCGAAAAAGTCTTGCACGCATTTCAGGCTGCGCCGACGGCCCAGCTCGGTTTTGCCGAAGTCGATACGCATCGGGCGTTGCGCAAAGGATTTCCTGAAGTGATTTTCGCGGCGGGCAAAACTCCCGACCAGGTGGTAAAAATCGCTGCCGAAATCTTGAAGCGTGACGAGCGCGTTTTGGTGACTCGAGTGAATGCGGAACACGCCCACGCTTTTCGAAAGAAATTCAAATCAGCAATTTATCACGAATTCGCACGCTGCATCACGCTCGAGAAATCGATTGGCCGTAAACGCGCCGGGACGATCGCCGTTGTTTGTGCTGGCACAAGCGATTTGCCCGTCGCGGAAGAAGCGGCGATCACCGCCGGGATCATGGGCAATCGCGTCGAGCGGATCACCGATGTCGGCGTCGCTGGGTTGCAC
>JBKJOZ010000281.1:0-4699 GCA_046595315.1 Limisphaerales bacterium | reverse complement strand
AAGAGATCGTTGCACGATTTTCCCACGTGGGTTTCTACTGCCTCCAGTAACAATTGCGGGCTGTATTGCTCGCCCTCTTTTCCTTCAATTTCATACAAACCGTCAGTGTAAAGCATGACGAGATCCCCGGCCGACATTGGGATCTGAGACGTGGGATAAATTGTGTCCTGGAAAAGCCCCAGCGCAGGACGCGATTTGCCATCGGAATTTTTTAACGGTTCCACCTTGCCGGTTCCTCGATGAATCAAGAACGGTTTGGGATGACCCGCGTTCGCGTAATGAAATTGCCGGGTTTCCAAATCGGCGATGATATAAAACGCGGTCGTGAATAATGGGGTGCCGGTTTGTTGGAGAATGGTGCGCAAGTCACGATTAATTCGGGTGAGTAATTGGCCCGCATCGGAGGCGATCGGTTTTAATTCCTCAACCATCGCGCGAACCATCGCCGTAACCAGAGCCGAGCGAACGCCATGCCCCATCACGTCGCAAATGAAAATTCCCGCTTTGGTTTCGGACAACGGCAGCACGTTGAAAAAATCGCCGCCGACCTGACCGGTGGGATGATAGCGGTGACAAAAACGAATTAAACTTTGCTCGGGAGACGCGCCGCTTGGAAACGAAGGATATTGCTGCGGCAGAATCGCCTGCTGGATTTCGTGCGCCATGCGCAAATCGTCTTCCATCATTTCATTTTTACGGCGCAACTCGGTTTGACTTCGGGCCAATTCCAAATTCGCCTGGCGCTCGCGTTCCTCCGCATGTCGGCGCACGGTGATGTCGTGAAAAACACTGAGCAGCAACGAATCTTTATGTTCCAAATCGACGAATGAATTTGAGAGTTCCAAATCAACCGCTTTGCCGGAACGGAAGATCACATGCCGCTCCAATTGTGTCTCAATTTTCCGCGCCGAAAAACGCTCTTTGTATTTCTCCATCATCACGCCGAGATCTTCCTCTTGCGAATAGGTGACGGTGAAGGGCTTGTTTTCCAGCTCTTCTTCCTTCATCCCCACGATTTTGCAGAACGAGGAATTAATCGCCAAAATCGTGCCCTGCGAATCGGTCAACCGCATGCCGTCCGACGCATTTTCCCAGACGGAACGAAAACGCAATTCTGAAAAACGCAGTGTTTCCTCGGTTAATTTTCGTTTCGTGATGTCCTCGACCAGCCCTTCGTAGTACAATAATTTTCCCTGTTGATTGCGAACCGCCCGGGCGTTTTCAGAAATCCAAATAATGCTTCCGTCTTTGCGATAAATTTGTGACTCAAAGTCGGTTACCACTCCATGTTGTTGCATCTGCCGGATAAATTCCGCGCGCCGGTGCGGATCGACGTAAAGCGATTTTTCAATGTCCACTAGCGACGTGGTTAATTCCTTGGTCGAACTGTAGCCGTAGATTCGGGTGAGCGCAGGATTGGCGCTCAGATAATGGCCATCAGGCGTCGTTTGGAAAATGCCTTCCACCGCATTTTCGAAAATGCTCCGATACTTTTCCTCAGCCTTGAACAACGCGGCTTTGGCCTGCGAACGTTCGATGGCGTAAACCATCGCGCGTGTGATGAGTTGGCTATCGACACGCCCTTTCACCAAATAATCCTGCGCGCCAGCGTGAACCGCGCTGAGCGCCACCGTCTCATCATCCAACCCGCTCAAAACAATGATGGGAACTTCCGGCACCTCGGCTTGCATCGCGCAAAACGTCTCCAACCCGTGGCTGTCGGTCAGCGACAAATCCAGCAATACGACGTCAATGTTCCCCTGCTCCAACCGCTCTAGTCCTTTTTTTAAACTCTCGACCGCTTCCATTTCAAACCGAGCGCCCCGGGCTTTTTGCAAAGTTCGTTGCAGTAAAAACACGTCCTCGGGATTGTCTTCCACTAAAAGAACTTTGATTGGTTTAGAATCCATTTTGCTTTCCGCCACGACTAAATTCGCGGTCGAATTACCACTAACATTGAGTGCGGAAGCAGGGAAGCAGAAGTTAAGAATTTAATTTCCGGCGCACCCTCGGCACCGCCTCGTGCATGAACAGTGAAATCCATTCCCGCGCAGAAATTTCGTCCCTGCGAGAGCCACCCCACATCTCCATCCGCCCTCTTGTATCCACCAAAAGCTGGGCCGAGCCAAACGTTGCCACCACCGTCCACGAATCCATCGAAGGTAATATTTTCATGCCACCAATTTGCGGCAGCAACTCGGACAACGGCTGTCCAAGTGAAAACAATTTTCCCTGACCCATAGCCGCCTCGACTCTTCCAACGTTGTGGGCAAAAAAACCGCCGCCAAGAATAAATTTGGCGGCGGTTTAAGCGACTAAGGCGACCTTCTATTTTTCGTCGTCGTCATCATCTTCTTCGTCTTCATTCTCATCTTCCTCATCATCGTCATCGGCTTCTTCTTTCTTCCCGCTCTCTTCCGTTTCGGCTTTTTCCGATTTTTCTTTCGCCACAACGGTGACCGAAGTTCCAGCGATCAACGCTGCGATGATGAGGAGCAGCCGGAGAGCTGCGAGTAGTTTCATTAGTTTCATAGTATTTATTTGTTGATGTTTAAACGCTGCCGTTTGGAAGCGTTAGCAACTACCTATGCACCCAAAAAAAGAATAGGCAACGATTTCCAAATTACAGTTCGTTAATGCGCGATTTGTGCCACATCCATGTCCTGGAAAAATTCACGTCGCCTAGTTTTTATTGCAACGCGTCCATCGGTTTTTTGCAGATTACTAGTTGGACAATTTAAACTTCACCGGCACTTCGACTTCGGAACTAACCTCCTTCTCGTTGAGTTTTCCCGGTTCAAATTTCCAGCGTCGCACTGCTTGCATCGCCGCTTCGTCCAACAAAGAAAAACCGGAGCTTTGTTTTATCGCTACCTTTTCAGCCGTGCCGGTTTCATTCACCGAAACAAGGAGCAACACCATCCCTTCCTGATGTCGGCGTTTGGCTTGCGACGGATACGCTGGCTCAGGATTTTCGCGATACCGTGGCTCCGCGCTGGTCATCCGACTCGGTTTTGTGGAAGGAATCGCCACGGTCGTTTCACTGACGGCGGCGGCGGGCGCAGCAGCACTCTCCGTTACCTTGGTCGCTGTGAAAATATTTGTGGCTGGAATCACAACCGCGATCGCCACAGTTGCCGGAAGGTCGGGAGCCGGTTCTATTTTGGGTTCAACGACGGCGACCGGTTCAGGTTCCACTTTTTTCGGCGGCTCAATTTTTTGAGCCGGTTCCGGTGGCGGTGCAGGCGGCGGAATAGCTTTTGGTTTTTCCACTTCTATTTCCGATACCGCGACATCTTCGGGAGCGGTTAGCAACAGCAAAACCGACGTTGTGCTCTGCTGCGTCGCTGGGTTGACCGTCAGCCCAAACAAAATCGGGAGCGCAATGGCGTGACACGCCACCGAAATCCAAAGACTTTTTTTAAAATGTCCTAGGGCCACACGACAAAAATTTAAAATCTGCTGGTCAAAAAGTAATCGTCAGAACTTGGCGGTCAATCCAACACGAAATGAAATTGGTTCAACCGGATGAAAGTGAATGTCGTTCACACCTGCAGCCGGTTCGCCTTGCAGACGCGAGGTGTAATAATAATCAATCGCGCTGTCTTGCCGATTAAGTAGATTAAACACCTCGGCCTGGATGCTCCACGTTTTGTTGAATTCGTAACCTGCGCTGGCGGTGAGTAAAATGGTTTCCTTGGAGCGCACGCTGTTGTCTTCGATGAGCGGACGCGGGCCGAAGTAACGCAATCGCATCCCGCCAAAGAATCCGTGCAAGTCATGAAAGGTGAAACCTGCGGCAATGACGGACTCGACCGATCCAGGAATATAATTTCCAGCCGGGTCATCTACGGTGAAACGAGCTTTTGAAATACTAAAATCAGCATCGAACGTCAGCCACTTGGTGGGCGAATAGTAATTGGCGAATTCAATTCCGTAGCGGCGACTGCTGCGACCCGCTTCGGTGGTGCCAGCGTCGCCGACAAAGACGAGTTCCGAATCGCTATCGAGCCAATAAAGCGCGACGGTGCTTTGCAAACCTTTCACCCAAGTAGTGCGCACACCGAATTCCGCGCCCACGGTGCGAACCAGCGGTTTGGCCGGTTTGATCGGGTCCCCGGTGGCGTCGGTGGTCAAGCCAGTCACCGGGTCAACCTGCGTATTCACCCCGCGACCGTCGTTGCTGTGGAAACCAAGTCCGCCGCTTAAATAAAGTTCCGTGTCCGCCCACGGGCCGAAAATCAGACTCCCCTTTGGACTAAATATACTGGCGGTCCGTTCGCCGGAATTTTCAGGACGATTGCTGTTCACATCGAAACGGAACGCATCGAATCGCAAACCCGCAACAGTGCGGAACCAATCGCTCCAATGCGTTTTATTTTCCGCGTAAGGACTGATGCTCGATTCCCAAACGGTGTCTTCGCGCACGGTGGCGTAGCGTTGGCGGGCCTGGGTCAGGTTCAGCGCGTTATCAATATTGTCATTGCGAATTTGCAAACCGAATTTGGTTTCCGATTCCGCTTGGCCGATTTGATGAAAAATCGTGTGACTTGCCTTGAGGCCGGACACGACGCGTTGATCGGGTTGCTCAAACTGGTCACCTCGCACCGGGTCAGTCAGGAAATAGGTAAAGTCGGAAAACAAATCCAAATCGTAGTAGTAACCGAAGGCCATGACTTTTGTTTCCGAGCGTTCGTTG
>JBKJOZ010000221.1:0-2814 GCA_046595315.1 Limisphaerales bacterium | reverse complement strand
TGGAAATCGAAGGTCGCCCGCACGTTGTGACCGTTCGCGGCAAAGTCGCCGCGCGTGATGGAAAATTCGTTGGCAAAAAAACGCGCGGACAGTTTCTTAAACGCGAGCCAAATCATTTTTGAAATGAGCGCAATTCAATCTGATTTAACCGCCGAGCAATTGGCTGAGATTCAGGAAAGCAAACTTTTCAATTCGGATCTCGCACCCATTCCATCAAGCGCCCGAAAATGGCGATTCGGCAGTTTCGCCGCGCTCTGGATTTCGATGTCAGCCTGCATTCCGACTTACATGCTGGCCTCGGGATTAATTGATCCGAAAATTGGGATGAGTTGGTGGCAGGCGATTCTCACCATTTTTCTCGGTAACTTGATCGTGCTCGTTCCGATGATTCTCAACGCGCACGCAGGGACAAAATACGGAATTCCTTTTCCCGTTTATTGTCGCACTGCCTTTGGAACGAAGGGCGCGAATGTCCCTGCCCTTCTGCGCGCGTTCGTCGCGTGCGGCTGGTTTGGAATTCAAACGTGGATCGGAGGCAACGCGATTTACAAAATCCTTTGTGTCTTTCACCCACCGCTCGCGTCCGGTTCAACCGAAAATTTTCTCGGCATTACCGGCGCACAGTTTCTTTGTTTCCTCTTTTTCTGGGGCATCAACATGTTCGTTGTTTACAAAGGAATTAATTGCATCCGCTGGTTACTGAACATCAAAGCACCAGTATTGATCGCGCTGGGATTATTACTTTTGTGGTGGGCTTACAAAAACGCGGGCGGGTTCGGGCCGATTCTTTCGCAACCGTCGCAGTTCGCCGAAGGACAACCAAAAGCTGGTCAGTTCTACGCATTTTTCTTTCCAGCGTTAACCGGCATGATTGGTTTTTGGGCGACGCTTTCTTTGAACATTCCTGACTTCTCGCGTTACGCGCATTCGCAACGAGATCAGGTTATCGGCCAAGCGCTCGGTTTGCCCGCAACGATGGCTTTGTATGCCTTCATCGGCGTGGCTGTCACTTCTGCGACGACAATTATTTATGGAAAAACAATTTGGGATCCCGTTGATGTCTTGACGCAATTTAAAAATCCCGCCGTCCTCGTGCTGGCCATGCTCGCACTTTGTGTCGCGACGCTCGCCACCAACATCGCAGCCAACGTGGTCAGTCCGGCAAATGATTTTGCGAACCTCGCGCCGCGTAAAATTTCATTTAGGATGGGCGGCTTGATTACGGGAATCATCGGAATCCTCATCATGCCGTGGAAACTTGTGTCTGATCCTTCGGGATATATTTTTACATGGCTGGTCGGTTACAGCGCATTGCTCGGCCCCATCGGTGGAATTTTGATTGCAGATTATTTTGTCTATCGCAGGAAACGTCTGAACCTCGTCGCGCTCTATCAAACGGATGGCGAATATCGCTTTAAAAATGGCTTCAGCATTGTGGCTTTGGTGGCCTTGGTCGTCGCGGTGTTGCCGAATCTGCCGGGTTTTCTAGTGCAGATTCATGTGTTGTCCGGTGACGCCGTTCCCGCACTGTTTCAACAACTTTATCATTACGCGTGGTTCGTCGGATTTATTGTGGCGTTCTTGCTTTATTTGCTTGGGAAACGATTTAATTTGGATCGCGAAATAATGAACGCCTCCCACGTGAATCTTTTCAGCAAGTAAGATTTTATTGAACGATCAATTCTCAACTATTTTATGAAAACACCGATGCTCCCACCTTTTGATTTTCAACCCCAGCCCTACACAGGCCCTTCTGCTGAAGAAGTCCTGAAACTGCGCAAACAATTTCTCAATCCCGGACTTTTTCTCTATTACAAAAATCCAATTATGTTCGTCGAAGGCAAAGGCCAATATATTTTCGACGACAAAGGCAAACGTTACCTCGACGGTTTGGGTGGCATCGTGACCATCAGCGTCGGCCATTGTCATCCGCACGTTCTCGCTGCGGCCCAAAAGCAAATGGAAACGCTGCAACATTCCACCACGATCTACTTGCATCCGAACGTCGCGCAATTCGCTGAAAAACTCGCGTCGAAATTACCCGGCGATTTGAAGGTTTGTTACTTCGTTAATTCCGGTTCCGAAGCCAACGATCTTGCGCTACTCATGGCGCGACTTTACACGAGCAACTACGACATGATCGCGTTGCGCAATGCCTATCACGGCGGCAATTCCTCCGGCATGGGACTCACCGCGCACAGCAGTTGGAAATACAATGTCCCGCACAGTTTCGGTGTCCATCACGCGATTGCGCCTTACCAATATCGCGGCCCGTACGGCTACGACGACGCCAACGCTGGCAAAAAATACGCCGACGATGTGAAGTCGCTCATTGATTACGCCACGCCTGGAAAAATTGCCGGTTTCATCGCGGAATCTATTCAAGGCGTCGGCGGTTTCGTGGAATTTCCGGAAAATTATCTGAAACACACTTACGAACACGTTCGCGCGGCAGGCGGCGTTTGCATCGCGGATGAAGTTCAAACTGGTTTCGGTCGCACCGGCACACATTTCTGGGGATTTGAAACGCAAAACGTCGTTCCCGACATCGTCACGATGGCCAAAGGAATTGGCAACGGCGCGCCGCTCGCTGCGGTTGTCACCACGCCGCAGATTGCCGCCACGCTCGCAGGCAAAATCCATTTCAATACGTTCGGCGGAAATCCCGTGGTCAGCGCAATGGGCAAAGCCGTTCTGGAAGTCATCGAAAACGAAAAGCTTCAGGAAAATTCCCACAAGATGGGCACGCGCATCAAAGACGGTTTGGAAAAATTAAAAGCCAAACACAAAATTATCGGCGACGTTCGCGGCAAA
>JBKJOZ010000125.1:0-2657 GCA_046595315.1 Limisphaerales bacterium | reverse complement strand
AACAAAAGCATCGAGCGCGATTACGCTCCTGTTTATTCACTCTGGCGTTCGGAAAAAAATGCCAAAACCGGCGCGTCGAGCCGCTCACTCCTTTGGAACCTTTATCGCTGCGAAAAGACCAGCGACGCAAAAAAACGCTCGCTCTTGTTTGGTCTTTTCCAATATGAATCGACCTCGGAAAAAACCGGGTTGCGGCTATTTTATATTCCTTTTGGAAAAACGAAAAATCAGGAAAGCGCACTGACGACCGAGGAAAGGGTCATGTTCCAACGAATCGCAGCCGTGTCCTCAAAAAAATAAGCCATCCATGTTTTGCAATTTGCCAATTATGAATTTGCGAGGGAAAATCTGATATGTTTCAGAATATTGGAGAAATACTTTTGCTGTTATGGCGCACGATTCAGGCGTTGCCCTTCGCCTGGCGTCAACGCCAGAAAACGTTCGATCAACTTTTTGAAATTGGCAACGCGAGTTTGCTCATGGCGTGCATCCTTTCGCTTTTCATCGGTGGCGTTTTGGCGTTGCAAGCTGGCTCCGTCCTCGTGCAACGCGGCCTGGGAAATGTCATCGGCGGAATGGTCGGCGTTTCGATGTGCAAAGAACTTGGCCCCGTCATGATGGCCATTTTGATTGCAGGCCGAATTGGTTCTTCCATGGCGGCAGAAATCGGTTCGATGCGGGCCTACCAGGAAATCGATGCCTTGCGCACGATGAACATCAACCCGATTCAATACCTCGTTTTGCCTCGCATTTTGGCGATTACCATCGCACTCCCGCTTCTCGTTATTTTCGCCATCATGGTGGGCTGGTTCGGCGGCGCGCTGGTTTCCGCCTACAACCAAATGATCGCGATTAGTTTTCAATCCTATTTCAATAATCTGCGTCAGGTCGTCGATCTCGGCGATGTCGCCAATGGCTTGATTAAAAGTTTAGTATTCGCCGTCGTTATCGGCGTGGTTTCTTGCCATCAAGGGCTGCAAACCATTGGCGGCCCGCGTGGCATCGGACGTTCCGTCACTAAAGCCGTCGTCAACTCCATCGTGTTGATTTTAATTCTCGATTATTTCTTAACCCGCCTTTTGATTAGTTTGTGATGAACGCCAACGCCCACAATTCCCAAAGCGTCAGCGTGCAAGTCAGTGGCTTGCGCAAAAGTTTTAATGGCACGGCTGTCCTCAAAGGCTTGGATTTCGAGGTCAAGCCCGGCGAAATTTTCGTGATCATGGGGCCGAGCGGCAGCGGCAAAAGTGTTTTGCTCAAGCACATCATCGGACTGGAAACTCCAGACGCTGGCGAAATTTTGATCGAAGGCGAATCGATTCAATCACCCGGCGTGATGGACAAATTTCGTATGGCCATGGTGTTTCAATCCGGCGCGTTGCTCAATTCGCTCAGTGTGGGTGAAAATGTTGGACTCTATTTAACTGAACATCGTTTAAAAAAGCCGGCGGACATTCGCCGCATCGTCGCCGAAAAATTAGAACTCGTTGGCTTGAAGGGGCTGGAGGAACGCTCGCCCGGTGAACTTTCTGGCGGCATGAAAAAACGAGTCGCCATCGCTCGCGCCCTCGTGATCGAGCCGCAACTGATTCTTTACGATGAACCGACAAGTGAGCTGGATCCGTTGATGGCCGTAACCATCGGCGAAGAAATTCTAAATTTAAAGAAACGCACTCAAGCCACTTCCATCGTCGTCTCGCATGACCGCGATTTGGCCTTCGGCGTCGCCGACCGCATCGCCATTATCAACGACGGAAAAATTTTATTCATCGGAACGCCCGCCGAAGTAAAACAGCATTCCGATCCGCTCATCAAAAAATTTATTCACGCCGAACTACAGTTATCGAACCCCTGAAACCCGCCATGAAAAACACACTGGAAACACGACTCGGAGTCTTCTTTGCTCTCGCGCTCATCGCCGCATTTATCATTCTTGAAATGCTCGGCGGCGCGGAATTTTTGAAAAAGGGCTATCGCGTCCACGGCCTTTTCAACAACGTGCAAGAACTGAAAGTCGGCGACCCGGTGAAGTTGGCGGGCGTTCAGGTTGGTCAGGTCGAGCGCATCAACCTCACCAACAATCAAGTCAGAGTCACCATGAAGCTCGACAAAGATGCCAACGTGCGAACCGACAGCAAAGCCACGATTAAATTCACCGGCTTGATGGGCCAAAATTTTGTCGCGCTCGATTTCGGAACGCCCAATGGAGTCAAAGCCGCTGACGGCGCATTTTTGCAAACCGCCGAACAACCCGACCTCAGCGCGCTTATGACCAAACTCGACAGCGTCGCCAGCGGCGTGGAAAACCTTACCAAAAGTTTTACCGGCGATAAAATCGATAATTTGCTTGGGCCGTTCACCGATTTTCTAAAAGAAAACAGCCCGCGCCTCACCGCGATTTTCGGAAACATGCAGACCATTTCCTCACAAATTGCTGAAGGCAAAGGAACTGTTGGGAAATTAATCAATGACGATGCGCTTTACGTTTCGGCGCTCACTACGGTTTCCAATCTCCAGAGCACCAGCGGCGAAATTAAGTTGACCCTGGATCGCGCGCGCGCCGTCATCGACGAGATTAACGCCGGACGCGGAACACTTGGAAAATTGGCGAAGGACGAAAAACTTTACAACGAAACCACCACCGCGATGGCTAACCT
>JBKJOZ010000123.1:0-8739 GCA_046595315.1 Limisphaerales bacterium | reverse complement strand
GACAAATATTTGGAGGCTTTTGCCTTCGACCGTTGCAACGCCCGGTGACCGGCCTTGGCTGACTACGAACAACAATCAAAGAGGGATGACTTTCAATGCTCCTTCAAACCAAGTGCTCGTGCTCTCACGCGAAGGTGGCAATGGAGTTTATGTGTTGAATGCAGCGGACGGAACCGATGTTAACACGCTCAAATTAACGGATTCAAATAATGTGGCGATCATCAGTGGCGGTGCGTTTACTTTAAATATGCTGGGCGCGTCGGATGACGGCGCGATTTACGCATGCAATCTTATTAGTGCCAACACCACGGCATTTAAAGTTTATCGTTGGGAAAATACTGATCCCACGACATCACCTACTGTAGCGTTTTCCGGCGATCCGGGCGTTGGAATTACCGCACGTTGGGGTGACCAGATTGCAATTCGCGGTTCTGGAGTAAACACAGAATTGTTGATTGGGTCTGATAAAAATTTTATCAGCATCTTGAAAACCATCGATGGTGTTAACTACACTTCACAGCGCATTGATGTTTCTTCTTTGGCGGCAAATAACATGAAACATGGGTTGAGCTTTTACACAAACAACACCTTCTGGGCAAAAAGTTCCGGTTTTCCTCTGGTGTTGGTCAATTATTCGTCCATCTCTTCCACGACTGCCGTGGGTTCGGTCATCGCCAGCTTTACGACGACACAGTTCCCCCCATCCGGCAACAACCAGATCTCAGCCAATCCAACTTCTAAGCAATTGGCCTCCATTGACACGTCGCGCGTCATCCGCCTTTACGACATTTCTAATTTATCGTCTCCGCCGGTATTTCTTGCTCAAACAAATTTTTCCACTTCGTTTGCAAATGGAAATACCACCGGCGCACAAACCTTCGGCGGAACTAATCGGGTCTTTTCTCTTTATTCCAATAATGGATTAATCGCTTCCGCCATTGATTATCCAGTTGCACCAGTGGGGCCTTCAATCGTGAGCCAGCCGGCCAGCCAGACCGTTTACGAAACATTCGCGGCAGCCACATTTTCTGTCTCAGCCATCGGATCTGCTCCCTTGCGCTATGTTTGGCAAAAAGATGGAGCAAACATCGTCGGTGCAACCAACAGCAGCTTGACGATTAGCAATGTTTCGAGCCTTGACGCCGGCATCTATGCTGTGACCGTGTCTAATTCAGTCAGTTCCGTGACCAGTTCCAATGCGACGCTGACCGTCAAAACGTTCAACAACACCGCTCAAATGACGAACATCTGGAACTTGTTACCGGGCAGTCGTAACTACCTTGTGACAGATAATAACCAACGCGGATTGGCGTTTAATCCTGCCACCTCAAACCTCTTTCTGGTCAGTCGCACCACTTCCAGCAACATCATTGTTTTGGACGCGGCGACCGGCGCTGAAAAATATTTCATGAATGTCGATCCAACTGTGATTACTCCCACGGGCGGCGCAATCACGTTCAACTTGAATAAAATCGGCGTCGCCGCTGATGGAAAAGTTTATGCCGCCAATCTCGTGACATCGGGGAACGCGAGTTCTTTCCGCATTTATTCATGGGACAATGACAGTTCCAACACACCGCCCGTTCTGGCCTTCCTCGGCGATCCTGGACTTACCAGCAATCTGCGTTGGGGTGACAGCATGGTAGTTCGCGGCTCCGGGGCGACGACAGAAATTCTGCTCAGTGCCGGAAGTGGAAACACCGTTTCGATTATAAAAATGAGTGGCGATGGAGTAACGCTCGATCAAGTCCCACAAGTCATCACCGTCACCGACACCGGAGCGCCTGCGCCCTCGGCCTTCGCCCAACTTGGATTGGCTTTCGGCCCGGGAAACACTTTTTGGGGGAAGAATTCGGGCTTCGCTCTTCGAAACGTGACTTACGACCCGGTTGCCGGAACGGGCGATGTAACTCATTTTTATTCGTTCAGCGTTGTGCCGTCTGCGGTGACCGCGATTGCCGTGCAAACGAACTTGAACTTTCTTGCCGGACTTTCGATTGAAAATCCGGACACCGTTCTGCTCTACGACATCAGCAACCTTGCCACCGGTCCGGTTTTGCGCGACCAAGAATTGTTCTCCGTCAAAAACCCCAACGGCAATTTGACCGGTCAAGCTTGCTTCGGAGGAACCCGCTTGTTCGTCCTCGATTCCAACAACGGCATCAAAGCATTTAATATCGACACCAACTTTGTCACTACCGCTGCGTCCTACAGCATCACCGCCGTCTCATTGCAAGGCGGCAACACACTTCAACTGACTTGGACATCCGAAGCGGGGCGCGTTTACCAACTGCAATCCAAAACGTTGCTGACCGATCCAGGTTGGACCAACGTCGGTTCCACCATTACTGCAACCGGAACAACGACCTCCACCACCGTCAATATTTCAGGCGGCGCGGCTACGCAATTTTACCGCATCCAGACGCCATAAAGGCGAATGCCGATCAATATTCCAAACGCCGCGCAACCATGCGCGGCGTTTTTTTTGGCGCTCGCGGTCTCAACGGAAAAATTTGATAAAATGAAACTTGGCAAAACAAAATGGCTCGGTTCACCTGAATCAATCTATGGCCACCATCGCAGTCCTCGGAACCCTCGACACCAAAGGCGATGAACATAATTTTATCGCCGAATTGATCCGCGAAAATGGTGATAAAACTCTCCTGATCGACGTGGGTATTTTGGAATCGCCAAAAGTTAAGCCCGACATTTCTCGCGATGAAATTTTGCGTTCGGCGGGAATTGACCTCGCAAAAATTATCGAGCGAAAAGATCGCGGTGAAGCGGTAGCAGCAATGATGAAAGCCGCACCGAATTTCGTTTCGCAACTCGTCGAGCAAAAAAAAATTGACGGCATTATTTCTCTCGGCGGTTCGGGCGGAACGGCGATTGGCACTGCGGTGATGCGCGCCCTGCCTGTTGGTTTTCCGAAGGTGATGGTTTCAACCATCGCGAGCGGAAATGTCAGCCAATACGTCGGCGTAAAAGACATCGTGATGTTTCCCAGCATCGTGGATGTCTCTGGTTTGAATCGCATTTCGCGCCAGATTTTTACACGAGCCGCCGGCGCGATTTGCGGAATGGTTCACGCGAAACCTGCCGCGATTTCAGACAAACCAATCATTGTCGCCAGCATGTTTGGCAACACGACAACGTGCGTCGAACACGCGCGAAAATTACTCGAAGCGAAGGGTTACGAAGTCTTGGTTTTTCACGCCACTGGCACCGGCGGAAAAACCATGGAGTCGCTCATCGAATCCGGAATGGTCACCGGCGTTCTCGACATCACCACGACCGAATGGGCCGATGAACTCGTCGGCGGAATGCTCGGTGCTGGCCCGACTCGACTTGAAGCCGCCGCGCGAAAAGGCGTTCCGGCAATCGTCACGCCCGGCTGCCTCGACATGGTGAATTTTAGTTCGCCCGAAACCATTCCCGCAAAATTTTCCGGCAGGAATTTTTATCCGCACAATCCGCAAGTCACTCTCATGCGCACGACTCCGGAAGAATGCGCGCAGCTCGGAAAAATTCTCGCGGAAAAAGTAAATCTCTCGACCGGCCCCGTCACCGTGCTGCTTCCCAAAAGCGCCATCAGCGTCATTAGTGCTGCGGGACAAAAATTTCACGATGCCGCCGCCGACACAGCGTTGTTCGGCGCAATAAAATCGAATCTGCGCAACGACATTGAACTAATCGAAATGGATTGCGCAATTAACGACGCCATTTTCTCCGAAGCCTGCGTGAATGCACTTTTGAAAAACATAAATTCCATAAAACCAACTTCATGAAGTCGCCGTTTTCCAATTTCGTATCCGCGCTAATCCGTGTCCATCCGTGGCTAAAAATTTCCCTCCTGTTGATTATTTCGTTCACCACTTCCGCCGCTGAACCGTGGGCCGACAAAAAACTCGCCGTCACCAATGGTTTGGAACTCTGGCTCGACGCTGGAAAAGAAATCGCCGCGCGCCAGCACGTTCTTACGACGAATGGCCCGCGCAATCGCATTTCTTTGAATATTGTAAATGGCGAACCTATTGACCGCTGGCACGATGCTTCCGGCCATCAACGCGATGTCTACCAGCTCGTTTCCTCGGCACGACCTCGTTTCATCCAGCATTCCGGCGGCGCGGCTTTTCGCTTCGACGGCGTGGACGATTTTCTCGCCGCAACCGGGCTTGGAGAAAAATTCGATGAGACCACCATTTTTATTCTCGCTGCGCCGCACACCAACAAGAACGAGTTCGGCGCGTTCCTCGCGTTCAACCGCGACGGTGTGAACGATTATCTCAGCGGGCTCAACGTGGACATGGCCAACGGCGCGAAAAAGAAATTCGATTTCGTCAACGTCGAAGGCGCGGGTTTTGTGGGCGTGCAAGATCTCATGACCAGCACCGTTCCGTTCGACGAACCGCATGCTTTGTCCATCACCGCGCAACCCGGCACGAACGGCGCGCGTCTTTACGTGGACGGAGTTGCCCAGGAAATTTTTGGCCGCAACACCTCCGCACACAAATCGCGTCGCAGCCCAAATCAAAAGCAACGCCAGAATCTTGAAACCGTTTTTAGTTTTGACCAAATCACATTGGGGGCGCGGTTTTTTTCCAACACCAGCGAGCCGCCGTATGTGCAGGGTTTTTTTGAAGGCGATCTGATCGAAGTGCTGATTTACAACCGTGTTTTAGACGAAGTCGAGCGAACGGCGGTTGAAAATTATCTCAAGACAAAACTCGTTTCCAAAATCGCGGGACGCGATCTCGCGCCTTTAATTCCTGTCAGCAAACCGCCGCCGGTGCAGATGTTTATTCCCGGTTTTTCTGTGCGCGAATTGCCCGTCCAGTTGAGCAACATCAACAACGTAAAATATCGCGATGACGGCAAGCTTGTCGCGCTCGGTTACGACGGAAAAATCTGGATTTTGTCAGACACCGACGGCGATGGACTCGAAGACAAAGCAACGGCGTTTTGGAGCAAGGATTCGATGCGCGCCGCAATCGGCATGGCATTGACGCCGCCGAATTATTCAAAAGGCCAAGGTGTGTTTGTCCCGTCCAAAGGCAAAGTTTCGCTCATCGTGGATACGAACAACGATGACGTTGCTGACGAAGAAATTATTGTGGCAAACGGCTGGAAAGAATCATCACACGGCGTGGATGCACTCGGTATTGCCGTCGATCAAGATGGCAGCATTTATTTTGGTTTGGGCACGGCGAGTTTCACCGGCGCGTATCTCGTCGATGAAAAAGGCAAATCGCATTACGACTTGAACGATGAACACGGCACAATTTTGAAAGTGTCGCCCGATTTCAAAAAACGAGAAATTATCTGCACTGGAATTCGGTATCCGGTCGGCATGGCGTTTAATTCTGTGGGCGATTTATTTTGCACTGATCAAGAAGGCGCGACGTGGTTGCCAAATGGAAATCCATTGGACGAATTGCTCTTCATCGAGCGCGGCAAACATTACGGCTTTCCGCCGCGACATCCGAAATATCTGCCGAACGTCATCGATGAACCGAGCGTATTCGATTACGCGCCGCAGCATCAATCCACCTGCGGCTTGAATTTTAATTTTCCAGTGGGGACTCGTTCCAGCACATCGCAAGTTTCGGGAAAAATATTTGGCCCATCTTGGTGGCGCGGTGACGCCTTCGTCTCCGGCTATTCGCGCGGAAAATTATTTCGCACCAAGCTCGTCAAGACCGCCGTCGGTTACGTTGCACAAGACCAACTCATCGCCGCTTTGAACATGTTACCCGCCGATTCCTGCGTTACCCCGCAAGGCGATTTGGTCGTCGCCGTTCACAGCGGCAAACCCGATTGGGGCAGCGGTCCGACTGGCTCTGGAAAACTTTATAAAATTTTCTACAACGATAAGAGCGCACCGCAACCGATTGCAATTTGGCCAGTAAGCCCAACGGAGACGCAAATTGAATTCGACCGCTCCCTTGATCCTGCGTTGGTCAAAGAGTTCGCGAAACAAATCACCGTGACGCAGGGAAAATATGTTTCGGCGGGCGACCGATTTGAAACCATTCGCCCGGGTTATCAGGCCGTGCAAAATCAACTGCTCGCGCCGCGTCATGTTGTCAAAATTCTTTCTACGGCATTGAGCGCGGATCGGCGTTCGCTGCTCCTTCGCACGGAGCCACGAAAAGAAGCGGCGAATTACGCAATCAGTTTGCCGCGCACGAATTTTTCTACGAACGCCAAAGACTTGCCGCAAGAACCGAGCACCGAGCTGGCGCACGATCTCACGGGGGTTGAGGCAGAGTGGCAAAATTCCGCTGGAACAGAAAAAATTTCCGCGTGGTTGCCGCATCTGGATTTCAACGTGGCACACGCCTTCACGAAACAGAGCGCAGCGCACGACTCGTTTTGGTCCAACATCGCGAAACCGGGAGCATTAAAAATCCGCACACAATTAAATTTGTGGCAAATGCTCCGCTCCGCCACGCAACCAGATTCAAAATTGGATTTCGAATATCCGAGCGAAACGGTGACCGTCGTTTTGAAATCGAAATCGCCGCTGCAAGTGATTGCGCCGGGAATGAAATTGGAACGGACGAGCGAAAATGAAATTCATCTCGTAGCCGCGCCTCAAGAAAACGGATGGTTCCCGATTGAGGTCATCTTGAAAAATTCTTCAGCGAGCGAACCCGCTTTGGACGTTTCGTGGTTTACGGCTGAAGACAGTCGCCTGCGCGCGTTGCCGTTGCGGCGCATTTTTCTCCCATGGGCCGCGCCTGAACAAATCGGCGAGGAAAAGGAGATTGAGCGCATTATTCCTGAAATCACCGGCGGCAATTGGTTGAGCGGAAAGAAAATCTTCTTCGGCGACCAAGCTGCGTGCTCCAAATGTCACACGGTCGGAACGCAAGGCGGGAAGATTGGCCCTGACCTTTCCAATTTGCTCCATCGCGATTACGCGTCGGTTTTAAAAGACATCACGCAACCCAACGCCGCGATCAATCCCGATCACGTCGCTTACAACGTCGAATTGAAAAATGGGGAATCGTTAACGGGCGTGTTGGTTGGTTCGACTGAGACGGAATCGAAATTTGCTGATGCGAGCGGAAAAATTACCATTTTTCCGAAAAACCAAATTGCTTCAATAAAGCCCTCCACCATCTCGCTGATGCCGGAAGGTTTAATCGAACCTTTGAGCGCGCAGCAACGCAAAGATTTGCTGACCTATTTATTGATACCACCTCTAGAGCCTGCGGTTTTAGAACGAGACGGCGCACCGCCGCCGCGCAAATTTTCCGAAGTGAACGCTATTTTAAAAAATGAAAAACACATTGCCGCCGATAAATTAAAACCGCTGAAAATCATTCTTTGCGGCGGGCCAAAAGATCACGGTGTGAATGAACACGATTATCCGGTCTGGCAAAAGCGCTGGTCGAAATTATTGTCGCTCGCGGAAAATGTTTCGGTTGAAACCGTCGATAACTGGCCGACGACCGAACAATTCGGCAAAGCCGATGTTGTCGTTTTTTACTCGAACAATCCCGGTTGGTCGGTGAAGCGCGCGACTGAGCTGGACAATTTTTTAAATCGCGGCGGCGGGTTGGTTTACATTCATTTCGCCATCGACGGCCACGACCATTGCGAAGAACTCGCACAACGAATCGGTTTGGCGTGGCGAGGCGGCGGATCGAAATTTCGTCACGGGCCAATTGATTTAAAGTTTCAATCCAACCCAATTACTGCGGGATTTTCCGAAACACATTTTGAGGATGAAAGTTATTGGAATCTCATCGGCAGTGAAACGAACATTCAGCTTCTCGCGAGCGGCGTGGAAGAAAACAAAGCGCAGCCGTTGATGTGGACGCGCGAACAAGGCAAGGGCCGCGTGTTTGTTTCCGTTCCAGGCCATTTTACGTGGACGTTTGATGATCCCCTTTTTCGTCTGCTGATTTTTCGCGGCATCGCGTGGTCAGCGCACGAGCCGCTGGATCGTTTGAATGAACTTGTGACAATTGGCGCGCGAGTGAGTGAGTAAACGCGCTGCTTCCTCGTCATCAGTAATTATTTAGGAAACTTATCGGCGCTGGCGTTCGTCAACGACACGGAGACCAGCTCGAATCGAGTAACGAAAAACTATTGAAATGAAAAACTTTTTTGAACAAACGAGAAAATTTTTGCGAATCAAACTCATTCTCTGTTTCACGGTTTTATGTGCTGCAGGATTTGTCCGCGCCGCTGAACGGCCAAATATTTTACTCATCATGTCCGATGATATGGGCTTTTCAGATCTGGGTTGTTACGGGAGCGGAATTCAAACGCCCAATCTCGATGCGCTCGCGAAAGGCGGTGTTCGCTTCACGCAATTTTACAACATGGGCCGCTGCTGTCCCACGCGCGCGGCGTTGCTGACGGGGCTTTATCCGCATCAAGCGGGCATCGGCCACATGATGGATGATCGAGGTCACGACGGTTATCGTGGGAGTTTGAATCACAATTGCGCGACGATTGCAGAGGTTTTGAAAACGGACGGCTATCGCACTTACATGTGTGGCAAATGGCACTTGAGCCGGTTTCTCGATCCGAAAGGCGACATTTCCAACTGGCCGATGCAACGCGGTTTTGAAAAATTTTACGGCACAATCAACGGTGGCGGCAGCTTTTACGATCCCACCACGCTTTGCCGCCAAAATATTTACATCACACCGGAAAATGATGCTGAATATAAACCAGAGAAATTTTATTACACCGAGGCATTGAGTGATAATGCGATTC
>JBKJOZ010000052.1:0-2619 GCA_046595315.1 Limisphaerales bacterium | reverse complement strand
CATCGGCCAGAAAGCTCGCTCACTCTTGGCCGATGTGATGAACGCTCGAAGGATTTCCCCAAACTTCATCGAAGAATGGCAGCATCGACGCTTTCACCGCAGGATCGAGTGGCGTGGTCGCGTTGTAATCGAAATAAATTGTGCGCATTCGATTTAGTGGGAGAAACGATCTTCGGTAAACGGGTCCGCCGTATTCGAGTAACCGCGCACTTCCCAGAAACCTAAAATATCGCGGTCGAGAAAAGTAATCTCGCGAATAAATTTCGCACCTTTCCAAGCGTAACGTTTCGGAATGATCACGCGAGATTACTTTTCTCGACCGCGACATTTTAGGTTTCTGGGAAGTGCGCGGTTACTCGAACACGGCCGATCCGTTCACCGAAGATCGTTTCTCCCACTAAATCGAATGCGCACCATTTATTTCGATTACAACGCGACCACCCCGCTCGATCCTGCGGTGAAAGCCGCGATGCTGCCGTTCTTCGACAACGTCTGGGGAAATCCTTCCAGCGTTCATCACATCGGACAAAAAGCGCGCTCACTCTTAGACGATGCGAGAGATCGCGTTGCGACGGTTTGGGGTTCTAAGCCGAGTGAAGTTATTTTCACCAGCGGCGGAACCGAAAGTAATAACCTCGCCATTTTTGGAACCGCTCGTTTGTTGCGTGACAAAGGTCGTCATCTCATCACATCGCAAATCGAACATCACGCCGTGCTTCATTGTTTTCAATATTTGGAGAAGAAAGAAGGTTTCACCGTCACTTATCTGCCGGTGAATAGCGAAGGTCTAATTTCGCCAGATGATCTCAAGAAAGCGATTCGCCCCGACACGATTTTTGTTTCGTTGATGGCAGCGAACAATGAAACCGGAACGATTCAACCGATTGCAGAACTAGGAAAAATCTGTCGTGAACGCGGCGTTATTTTTCACACCGACGCCGTGCAATGGTTCGGCAAAGAACCGTTTGAAAACATTCATCAGTTCAACGCCGATTTAGTTTCGGTTTGCTCACACAAATTTCACGGGCCAAAAGGCGCGGGTGCTTTAATCATCAAATCTCCTTTGTTACCTGATCCCATTATTTTCGGTGGTGGTCATGAAAACGAACGTCGTGCCGGAACAGAAAATCTCCCAGCGATCATCGGTTTCGCCGAAGCATCAGAACGCTTTTTGAAGACTCCTGTTTTTCAAAAAGAAAAATTAAAACCGCTCGCTGAAGATTTGATTCAATTCATTGATTCACTTGAAGGCGTGACCTTTCGCGGTTCTCGCTCGCTGCGGTTGAGCAACACCGTCGCGTTCACCGTGGGAGGCGCAGATAGCATCGCGCTGCTCGCTGGCTTGGATATGGAAGGAGTTTGCGCTTCGAGCGGCTCGGCTTGTTCCGCAGGTTCACTCGAGCCTTCGCACGTGATGCTCGCGCTTGGCGTGGAAAAAAATTCCGCTAATTCTCTCGTCCGTTTTTCTTTGGGTCGCGATTCAACTCTGGACGAAATCCTCCGCGTTAAAGAAATTTTGCCCAATGTGATTAACCGCGTCCGAAAGCACTGATCGCTGACTAACCGTTTGTGAACAACCTGTGCCGAACTTTAATAACTTCCACTATCGGTATATCAGGGATTTCCCCTAGACTCTTATCCGTGTTGTTTCTGATGTCGTAAGTGCTTGGTGGTAACCTTGACACTGTAAGTTGTTTCAATTATTCACACCCCTTAATAATAAGAAGATTTTAGAAAGAAAAAGAATTCTATTAAGCCCCTATGAATTTTTCCATCGCGAAAGACCAACTCATCCACGGATTGCAATCGGTTCAGAATGTCGTCAGCACTCGGACGACCTTGCCGATTCTTTCCAACGTCTTAATGCGCGCCGAGGATAACCGCCTCGAGCTCACCGCGACCGATCTCGATGTCACGATTACCTGTTCGGTGGAAGCGAACGTCAAAAGCAAAGGGGCAACCACGATACCTGTCAAAAAATTATTTGGAGTCGTGCGTGAGTTGGGTAGTCCTGAAATCGACATTGAAACCGATGACAAAAACGCGAGCAGCATTCGCGCGGGATCGTCCTTTTACAAAATTCACGGTTTGAATTCAGACGAATTTCCCCCTGCGCCCAAGTTCAAGGAAACGAAAAAAATCGTTCTGCCGCAGGAAAAAGTGAAGAGCATGTTGAAAAAAACATCCTTCGCCATCTCGACGGACGAATCGCGCTACGTTCTGAATGGAATTTTTATCATCCTCAAAGAACACAAAATGACGATGGTCGCCACGGACGGACGCCGGCTCGCGATGGCGGATGAAGAAGTTGATATTCCAGAAGGCAGTCAGGGCGAATTTATTGTCCCGACCAAAGCGGTGAACGAATTGAGTCGCTTGCTCCAGGACAAAGGTGAAATTGAAATCAAGTTCACCGAAAATCAGGTCGCGTTCACTTTGAAAGACGAAAAAGGATTTTCCATTCTCATTATTTCAAAACTCGTCGAGGGAAACTATCCGAATTATCGCCAGGTAATTCCCGCTGAAACCAAGGAACGCATCGCACTCCAGCGTGAAGAATTTTTGCAAGCCGTCAAACGCGCCGAGTTGATGACCAGCGATAAATCGAATTCCGTCAAA
>JBKJOZ010000047.1:0-3906 GCA_046595315.1 Limisphaerales bacterium | reverse complement strand
GGCGTCGCATTCGTCGGCGTGACGATGATGACCAAATCCTTTTCGTCATACAAATTTGGAACGCCGTTATCAGTGACGCGGATTGTAAATGTATTTGTGCTGAGCGTATTCGGAGGGGTCCAAGCAAAGTCACCTGTGCCTGAGTTGATCGTCGCTCCGGGGGGAATCGTCCCTTGCAAACTAAATGTCAACGTATTCGCCGGGACATCGTCGTCCGTAGCCGTGGCCGTCAAAGTGATTGGGGTTCCGCCAGCGGCTTCGACGCCTTGGTCCGGGAAACCGCTCAACCGCGGTGCCGTATTCACTTTGTTGACAATAATCGTGACGTTTTTCGAGTCACTTAAATTTCCCGGTCCGTTATCCGTCACGCGAACGGTGATCACATTCGTGCTCGGCCCTTGCGCTGAAGTTGGCGTCCATGAGAAATCCCCCGTTCCAGAATTGATCAATGCACCAGCGGGAGCGTTCGTATCGAGGCTGAACGTCAAGGTTTGCGCTGGGAAATCAGCATCCGTCGCCGAACTGGTAAACGTCACTGTCTGGCCGGTGTTAACCGTGAGATTGGTCGTCACAGTTACGACTTCAAAGTTGTCGAAATAAACATTGTAAACACCCGTGCCACCCGCAGGCGTGAGGGCAAGATGATCAAGCACACCTTTGCCGGTTGTTGAGGTAAGAATTCCATTTCCCGTGTAAGCGGAAATCGTTTCGCTCGGCAAAATAAATTCTAACGTCGTCCACGCATTTGCCGCGACCGTCCGAGTCGGCACGGGACTTCCCGCGTTGACCGTTGCTCCAGCCCATTCCATCGTGCCAACGGTTCCTCCGTTTTGGCCGATAACTGCACCCGTATCCGTTTCGCGCAAGCCTAGGGCAACGCCGAGAGCCTTGTCCGTGTAAATTTTAAACCGTACCCGCTGATTAAAATTCACCGTCGGATTAGGCAATACGGACGTGTTGAACGTGCTCAAACGTAACCATGGATTAGTCGTATTGGTTTTGAAACTCCACGTCGCGTAAAGCGCTTTTCCAATCGTGTCGCCGCCGGGATAACTGGTGGTGACTCTGGTAAAATTTGTTGCGACCAAATCAAGGTGCGCACTCGTTGAGGATGAGAATGACGGTTGCCGAAACAAGACCGTGCCGTTGTAGGAATTGTCCTGGAACGGTTCGAAATCCGTGATCGCTTCGACGGAGGTGAGTGTCGTATTTACCGTAAGCGCTGGTGCAATATTCACTTCGTTAACCGTGACATTGAATGTTTTTGCATCCGAAAGTCCGCCGCCGTCTGTCACGCGAACCGTGACTGGATAAGTGTTTGGCCCTTGAGATTCTCCCGTTGCCCAACTGATTGCCCCGCTGCTGGAATTAATCGACATGCCAACCGGAGCGCCGACATCCAAACTGTAGGTCAATGAATTCGCAGGTAGATCAGCGTCGGTAGCTACGGCAGTGAGACTGAGAGTGCTTCCTTCATTGATCGTTTGGTCGGCAATGGTTGCCAGTGAAGGCGCGCCATTCACTTCGCCCACCGTGACCGTGATCGTTTCAAAATCGTTTGAACTTGGAGAACCGTTGTCCGTCACACGAACCGTGATCGGATAACTGCCCGGTCCCTGCGCCTCGGTCGGCGTCCAGGAAAACGCGCCACCCGTGGTGATACTTGAGCCAGCAGGAGCGCCAGCATCGAGACTAAATGTCTGCGTCTGCCCTGCGTCTTGATCTGTTGCACTTGCGGTAAAGGTTAAGGCACTTCCTTCGTTCACACTTTTATTTCCAATGGCTGCCAACACTGGAGAGTGATTTCCGGCGGCGATAATTTGCACCGAGATCGTTTCAAAATCGGTCAAGCCGAGACGATCGGTCACGCGCACGGTGATCGTCTGATTTCCCGCCTGACCAGCAGCAGGAGTCCAACTAAAAGCACCCGTCTTAGGATGAATCGTCGCGCCCGCTGGTGCGCCAGAATCAAGGGAATACGTCAGTGTGTTCGGTTCAACGACGGCGAAATCATCAAGATAAACGTCATAAACGCCGGTGCCGCCTTCGCCGCGCAAAGCCAGATGTTCCAAGACACCTTTGCCGCCGCCAATCACGCCATTTCCGGTAAACGCCGCTTGCGCTTCAAACGGGATGTTGATGTCCAGCGTCGTCCAAGTGTTGGCCGCAATTGAACTGCTTGGAATGGGTATGCCACTAACCACGTTCGTCACTGCCGCCCAATCAATCGTTCCCACTGTGCCGCCGTTGGATCCGTAGCTTCCGGTGGAACCGGTTTCACGCACCCCCAAACCAACCTTCAGCGCTTTGGTAGAATAAATTTTGAACCGGAGAATCTGATCCTGCGAAATTACAGGATTTGGCAATGCTCCGCCTCCAGACGTTGTCAATCGAATCCAATAATTAGTCGTCCCCGTGTTGAAACTCCAACTGGATTTCAAAACACGGGCACCGCCGCCGCCTGCTGGAAATGAGCTGACCACGCGAGTGTAATTGGTCACCGCGCCATCAATAAATGCCGATGTTGTCGTGGAGTTATTTGGTTTGCGGAAAACAATTTCCTGATCACCGTCGTTGTTCCCTTCCCAAGTCGCCCAAGTCGTCGTCGTCACCGATTGATTTGGATTCGACGAACTTGCCGTGAACGTGAGCAATTGCCCCTCAGTTCCGGTCTTGTCGCCAATCGCACCCAAAACGGGCGGCGCGTTTGGAGTCGTCACGGTCGCGGTATTTGAAGGAGAAGAATCGCCTCCGCTGTTCGTGGAGCGGACTCGATAATAATAAGTTGTCGCAGCGACAACTGTACTGTCAGCAAATGAAGTTACATTCGCGCCGGTCGTTCCGATTTGTGAAAAATTCACATTGTCGGTCGAGCGTTCCACTTTGAAACCAGTTTCGTTACCAGAATTATCCGTCCACGTCACATTGACTGAATTATAAGCTGACGCGCTCGCGGTCGCCGCGCTTGGAGCCGTTGGCCCGGGACTGATAACATTGATCGTCGCTTGCGCAATCGGTCCAAACCATTGCACGCCGTCTTCCACCATTTTCCAATCAAACGCGTAAGTGCCAATCGTCGTCGGAGCCGTGGCGTTGAAAGTGAATGTTGCATTTTGTCCCGGATTTACGACTCCTGGAATTCCAACACGAGTGAATCCCCAACGCGCATTGTCTTGCGGACTTTGCGACCCGAGAGCGTGCGGCGTGGCATCGGCATTCCAAACTTTGTTACCACTATTATTCATCACAACGGTCGCCGAAAATGTTTGTCCGGCACTCACCGTTGCGGGAGCGGTGATGCTCACGACAGAGGCATTGTTGAACGGTGCAAAAGTGGCGCTGCCGTTATGCACGACTTGAATCTGGTCAATCAACCAGCGAACTCCTTGATTATTTTGGTCAAAATCCACGCGCAAACTGGTGAGCGTGCCGTTATTCCACCACAAACCATTTGCACCAACATCAAACCAAAGGTCCACCCACGTATCTTTGCCGGAGTAATAAATCAACGGGCTCGATTTCGCTTCGGAATAAAAATTTTCGCCCGACGTCGCCCAATAAATTTTCGCGTCATGATTCACGCCTGTGCCGCCTTGCGGATAAAGGCGAATGTAAACTCGATCGTTTTGCGCACCGCGATAATTAGAAATTCCTTTCGTGATGTATGCATCGTTGCCGGTCTGATCTGTGTAAAGAACTCCGGGCCAACCACAGCAAGCAGTCCAAGTCGGCGCGCTCAATCCGTTAGCCGAACTCCAACCGTCCGTTGAACTATCGAACCAGGAACGCGGTGTCGTTTGCGTTATAAAATGATTCACGATCCAGCGCGTTCCGGAATTGTTGTTATCGAAATCGAGCCGGAACTGGTTGACCGTTTTTCCAAAATAACCGGGCCAGTTTGCGTTG
>JBKJOZ010000103.1:0-4189 GCA_046595315.1 Limisphaerales bacterium | reverse complement strand
CGCACGCGACGCGAGCAGGACAAAATTATCGCTGCGCTAGCAGAAGGCGCGGTGGACATCGTCATTGGAACGCATCGCCTCGTGCAATCGGATGTTCACTTCAAAGATTTGGGATTGGTCGTGATTGACGAAGAGCAGCGCTTCGGCGTGATGCACAAAGAGAAATTTAAATTGCTGCGGCGCCTCGTTGACGTCTTGACGTTGAGCGCGACGCCGATTCCGCGAACGCTTTATCTCGCACTCACTGGCGCGCGTGACATGAGCACGATTGAAACGCCGCCGCAGGATCGTTTGCCGGTGGAAACCATCGTCACGCAATACGACGAGCGTTTGATTCGCGACGCGATTCAGCGCGAGATCAATCGCGGCGGGCAGGTTTTTTATTTGCACAATCGCGTCATCGACATCGAATCGGTCGCGCACAAATTGCGGACTCTTTTGCCGAACGCGCGCATGGTCGTCGGGCATGGCCAAATGCACGCCGATGATTTGGAAGAAGTGATGACGAAATTTATCAATGGCGAAGCGGACGTTTTGCTTTCCACGACCATCATCGAAAGTGGTCTCGATATTCCAAACGCGAACACGATTATCATCGATCGCGCGGATCGTTTTGGTTTGAGCGATTTGTATCAATTGCGCGGTCGCGTGGGTCGCTACAAACATCAAGCCTACGCGTATTTACTTTTGCCGCGTCACGCCGGATTGCTCGCCGACGCGCGCAAACGAATCACCGCCATCAAACAATATTCCACGCTCGGCAGTGGATTTAAAATTGCGATGCGCGATCTGGAAATTCGTGGCGCGGGAAATTTATTAGGTTCACAACAGAGCGGTCACATCACGGCAGTCGGCTTTGAACTTTATTGTCAATTGCTCAAGCAAAGCATCAGCGCGCTCAAAGGTGAAAAGGTAAAAGCGCGCATTGAAGTGCAAGTACGAATTGATTTTGTCGCGCTGAATCCTGGAGAGGAGGCAGGAGCTAGAAGTCAGGAATCAGGAGCAAAAAAGAAGAAGCCGGATTTTGAAATCAACATTCCGCGAGAGGTTGGAACATTCACGGAACGTCCCACGGAACTTAAAACTCAAAACTTAAAACTTAAAATTTCCCCAGCCTACATTCCGCTGAACTACATAGCCGAGGCGCAGCATCGGATTGATGTTTATCGCAAGCTTGCGCAGGTCGAAGACAAAGCGACGTTGGATGCATTGAAGAAAGAATTGCGCGATCGTTTCGGCCCGTTGCCACCTTCGGTCGAATTGTTGTTACAAGTTGGCGAACTCAAAGTTCTAGCTGCTGAAAAACAGGTGACGGTCATTGAGACGAAGGAAGATAAACTGATGCTCACGCGCAATAATGATTTGCTGATGATCGACGGGAAATTTCCGCGTCTATCGAAAAAAGAGGCAGTCGCCCGGATGAAGGAAATTAAGAAGCTGCTGCTCGCTCTTTGATCACTGAGGGCGCGCAGCTTCGGTTCTCACTTTGGGGTGCCGCCAATTTTTGAACAATTTTGCGGCGCGACGAGCTATTTCGTGGCTGGGACGTTCTGCAATTAAATAAAAGACGTAACAGAACGCGAGGACGAACAGGCTCAGGATGGCCCAGTTGAAAAAATAGCCAAGGTTTGGGAGATGAAATGCGTCGAAGTAAGGTTTGGCCGGCATGTGCATCAAATAGAGGGAATAACTCCAAAGTCCGGCGTGTTCCAAAATCGGGTTGGGTGGATGGACGCGATAGAATGCAATCTCGCGACGCAACCACATGACCGCAACGAGCGCGAATAAATTTAACGTCCAAGGAAAACCAATTGGCGTGTGAAATCTCAGGGTGATGCAGATCATGGCCGCCGCATAAAGAGCCGCTCTCCAACACCAGATGCGAAGAGGAGTGATCGACATTTGAATACTGGCCCGAATCGATTCGGCCAGCGCACATCCCAATAGCCAACAGGGAAATCCAAGCGCCCAATTTAAACCGCTCCCAAAAGACGGGTATCGCAGGGCCGTGGGATTCGTTGAGGCAACCGCAAGAGCTCCGATGAATGAAAACACAACGAGTGTGCGCCATGACGAGGCACGCGCAGCGCGGCGCAAGAACGGATAAAGAGTATAATAAACAAGTTCGGCGACGAGGCTCCAAAGGATTGATTCTTCGAACAAGGAGAGTCGCACGCCAACCCACCAGGAAACAGGAAGTGCTACCATTACGGGAATCAAAATGCGCAAGAAACGCCGGGCATAAAACTCAGCCAAATTTAGCGGGCCCTCAATTTTTGTGTGAGGGAAGTGGATGCAAAATCCAGAGATGATGAAAAAAATTATGACCGCGGGGGTTCCTGTAAAAGTCCTGGCACCGATTCCACCCATCAAATAGCCCAAACGTGAAGTGAGATCGATTCCTTCCGTTAACGGTGGCGCGCCAAAATGCCCCCAAAAAACCCAGAGAGCGCAAATGAAACGAATGCTGTCCAGTCCGTGAATTCGATCTGAAGTGGCTGGGATTCTTTCCATATTAAATCGCGAGATGCGGGGCGAAAATAAAAAGTAAACGGATGTTCATGGTCACATATTTTACAATGGGAAATTGTCCGCTTACAAGAACAGTTCGGCTGTGTCCTGATTTGCAAATTAGGCACTACCAGAGCCTGGCAATCAACGACGACGTTTATATCGATTTCGAGACAAAAAAACGGGCTGCCGAAGTATTGGAAAACAGAAAAGTGAAATAATCGGGAGCGGTTGCAAAACAAAAGTCATTGCAGCCCAAGTGTGAATCTTCTTCAATCGGTTTATGAACCACAAAAATTTCTTCGCTTTTGGAATAGTTATTTTGTTCGGCTCAAGGCTTTTTGCCGCTGAGGTCGCAACAACTCGCGAGCGAAAAATTTCTGATGCGGCCGAATCGTTGCGCGCAAAATTGATTGAGCAACGTCGCGATTTTCACATGCATCCGGAGTTGTCGAATCGAGAGGAGCGCACGGCGCGCGTGATTGCAGAACGTTTGCGCGAACTGGGTTTTGACGAAATAAAAACAAACGTGGCGCATCACGGGATTGTTGCGTTGCTCAAAGGAAATAAGCCGGGGCCAGTCGTCGCCGTGCGCGCGGACATTGATGCCTTGCCCATCAACGAAACGATGGATGTTTCTTACAAATCGCAAACGCCTAATGTGAAACACGCGTGCGGTCATGATGTTCACGCGACGGTGCAATTGGGTGTCGCGGAAGTGTTGAGCAAAATGCGCGATCAGATTCCGGGCACGATCAAATTTATTTTTCAACCGGCTGAAGAAGGCGCGCCGACGGGCGAAGAGGGTGGCGCGCCCATGATGATTAAAGAGGGCGCATTAGAAAATCCGAAACCGATTGCCATTTTTGGTTTGCACACTTCGACGGAAATTGAAGTCGGGAAAGTTGGCGTTTGCTCGGGTCCAGCGCAGGCATCGTCAGATATGTTCGACATCACGATCAAAGGTAAAATGTCGCACGCCGCGAAGCCGGAAAAGGGAATCGATTCCATTTTAGTCGCGGCGGAATGCGTGACGGCATTGCAATCAATTAAGAGCCGACGCATCGACACGTTTGAACCGTTTATTTTGACGATTGGAACAATTCACGGGGGCAATCGGCGCAACATCATTTCGCCAGAAGTGAAAATGGAAGGGACGATTCGGACGTTGAGCGAAGAGGTGCGAACGCGCGTGAAAGAATTGATGAAGCAAACGCTCGACGGCGTAACGTCGGCTTATGGCGCGACTTACGATTTACAAATAATCGAAGGAACAGTGGTTGTCGTAAATGATCCGAAATTGGTTCAGGAAACATTGCCGTCTATGCGCAGCGCGATTGGCGAAACGAATGTCGTTCCAGTTCCTCAACGAATGGGCGCGGAAGATTTTTCCTATTATCAAAAAGTGGTGCCGGGATTTTATTATCGGCTTGGTTCAGGAAATCCGGGGAAAGGAATCACCGCTGAAGCTCACACGCCGGATTTCGATGTGGATGAAGAGTGTCTCGTCATCGGCGTGAAAGTGATGGCAAATGTGCTGGTTGATTTTCTGGAACGTCACGCCGCATTAGGGAAATAAGGCCATTCTCCCTTCGGATTCCTCTATTTCACCTCGATAAAATACAGCTCCCGCATTGGCCCGCTCCTTGCTAAATTACGAAAAGTCTCAAAATTATGA
>JBKJOZ010000008.1:0-10844 GCA_046595315.1 Limisphaerales bacterium | reverse complement strand
GGACGAATTAATTTTGCCCGAGTTGCAACGCGACCGGATTCATTCGTGGCATCTCTACGTGATTCGGTTGAGACTTGATCAACTCACCTTGGACCGGGCGAGCGTCATCGAAGAAATAAAAAAGGCAGGTATCGGGACGAGCGTCCATTGGATGCCGCTTCACATGCATCCTTATTACCGCGAAACATTTGGCTACCAGCCGAACGACCTGCCGCGAGCCGCCCAGCTTTATCCAGAAATAATTAGCCTGCCGATTTACCCTGAAATGAGCGAAGCCGATGTCACGCATGTTTGCGTAAAACTCAAGCAGATCATCGCCCAGCACAAAAAAACCTCGGTGAAAATTTCGATTGATGCTGGGGAGTTGGAAAACAGGAACGCACCGGTCTTCGCCTGAAATTTTTCAAAGCGATGAATCAAATTCATTCAAACACCAGTGCGCCCAAGCGTCTCTACGATTTGTTTTTTTCTTTGGCGGGCATATTGGTGCTCAGTCCGGTTTTTCTGGTGATCGCGGCGCTCGCCAAGATTTTGGATCATGGGCCTGTTTTCTTTTGCCAACGACGGATTGGTCTGAATGGGAAGCCGTTTCAGATTTGGAAATTTCGCACCATGATGGTCAACGCGGAACAAGCCGGGTTCAGCGTGACCCAAGGCGGAGACGCACGCATTACACCGCTCGGGCGCTTTTTGCGGAAAACAAAATTAGACGAGTTGCCTCAACTTTTTAACGTGGCCAAAGGCGAGATGAGTCTGGTGGGGCCGCGTCCGGAAGTGCCCAAATATGTCGAGCGTTACAGCGTCGAACAAAAAAAGGTTCTGGAACTCAAACCCGGCATTACTGATCTCGCCACGCTGGCGTTTCGAAATGAAGAGGAGTTGCTGAAAACGGCTCCCGATCTCGAAAAATTTTATCTCCAAGTTTGCGTTCCAAAAAAAATTGAATTGAACCTGCGCTATGCGGCACAGGCCAATCTTTGGCAGGACACCAAAATCATTTTGCAGACCTTAATTCCCAGTCGCCGTTTGCCAAACCGTTTTGGCAAATCGGCCTGGCAAGTTTGAAACCTGAATCTCCGCAATGGATTCGAAACCTTTTTTAGGCAGTCTCATGCTCTCAAATCAAAACATCCGATATTGGCGAATCGCGCTCATTCTCACGGTTTATAGCGTAATTTTGGCGGCAAGTTTTTTCTCGGCTTACCTCCTGCGTTATGAATTTTCGCTGCCACAGTCCGAGCTAAAACAAATCCCGATTTATTTGCTCTGCATCATTCCGTTGGAGTTGAGCGTGTTGTTGTGCATCGGACAGTGCGCCGGGTTGTTAAGCTATTTTAGCATCCCGGACATTCGCCGATTATTTTACGGATTGGCGATGCCGTCGCTGCTTTTGTTGTTTTTCTGGCAATACGACACCGTCCGCTGGCTGCCGCCCCGCAGTGTTTTGGTGGCGAATTTTGTTTTGGCTTTTGGCGGATTATGCGCCAGCCGTTTGTGTTTTCGTGTGGCGCGCGAGCGTTATTCCACCCCCCACGGAAAACCGCATTGCCGGTGTCGCCGCATTGGAATCATCGGTGCAGGCCACGTCGGCGCGTCGCTGGCCCGCGACTTGATCAGCAAACCGGGATTGGGAATGCAGCCCGTCGTTTTCTTCGACGACGATTCCAGCAAATGGCAATTGCGGGTGCATAACATCCCCGTCGTTGGCGCGCCCGAAGATTTGAACAACTGCCGCAATTTACAGCTGGACGAAATCGTGATTGCCATGCCCTCCGCCCCGGCCAAACGGATCAAGGAAATTGTCAAGGTGCTGCACGAATCAAACCGGAAATTTACCACGGTGCCGTCGCTCGACCAATTGGCGGCGGGCCGGGTCAGCGTCAGCCAACTTCGCCCCGTTGAAATCGAGGATTTGCTCGGACGCGAACCGGTGACCTTGGAACGGGAAAATATCGCCAATTACCTCGCGGGTCGGGTGGTGATGGTCACGGGCGCGGGTGGAAGTATCGGTAGCGAGCTTTGCCGGCAGGTTGCACAATTTAGGCCCGAACGACTTATTTTGGTGGATCAATCCGAGGTGCAGCTTTTTCAAATCGAACAGGAATTAATCGAGCTAGGTCACGAAAAAATCACCCACCCGTTGGTAGGCGATGTGGTGGACGAAAGTCGCATGAGACAAATTTTCAGCGAGACTCGTCCGCAAGTCATCATTCACGCCGCCGCCCACAAGCATGTTCCGATGATGGAAAATCAGCCGAGTGAAGCGATCAAAAACAATACGCTCGGCACCGTTCAAATTGCGCAACTGGCGTTGGAGTTTGAGGTGGAACGCTTTGTCATGATTTCCACGGATAAAGCCGTCAACCCCACCAGTGTCATGGGTGCGACCAAGCGGTTGGCGGAATTGTTCATCCAAGGGCTTTCCGCGAGCGAACCGAACCGGACGCGTTTCATGGCGGTTCGTTTTGGCAATGTGCTCGGTTCTTCCGGCAGTGTAATTCCAACCTTCAAACGACAAATTGCCGCGGGGGGTCCCGTCAAGGTCACGCATCCGCAAATGACGCGCTATTTCATGACCATTCCAGAAGCGGTCAGCCTGGTTTTGCAAAGTGGCGCACTCGGTTCCGGCGGAGAAATTTTCGTTCTCGATATGGGAAATCCTGTGAAAATTGCCGACCTCGCCAAGCAACTGATTGAGCTCAGCGGGTTAAAGGTCGGCGAAGATATCGACATCCAATATGTCGGGATGCGGCCGGGAGAAAAATTGTTCGAAGAACTTCAGCACGGCGCAGAAAATTTGGCTCCCACCAATCATCCGAAGATTTTGCGATTCATTTCTGAACCGTTGCCATTGAAGCGGATTCTGAATTCGCTGAAGGGCCTGCAATCGTGTCTCTATGAAGTGCGTCCCGACGAACTCAAGCTGATGATTAAAGCCTTAGTGCCGGAGTATCATCCATTTTTGGCGGCGCCCGGTGAAGGCAAACCCGCCGTGGAAAATGTGTTTTTGAAATGGGGTAAATTTGAGATCGATCCACCGCGTCTGCGTCCCATTTCTGAGTTGGTAGAAACTTCTGTTTAAAGTTTAAAGAGGAAACCCGTTTTATGAAATTAAATATTATTCTCTGCGTTACGGCAGGCTGCCTGTTCTGCGCGATCGGGCCACTTTTCGCTCAAGAATCGCAAGCGCCGGGAATTGCCAAGCCGGTCGATAAAAAACTTCTTTCAGACCCACTATCGGCCAGTTCCAAGCTGGATAAAATTCAGAATCAAGCCGAGGCGTTGGGGGTGTATTCCACGGCCAGTTTGAGTCATCAACTGACGACGGGAGACGTCGTCGAACTCAAGGTTTATCAAGAGGACGAACTCAACACGAAGGCGCGGGTGGACGACCAGGGAAAAATCGGCTTGCCGCTACTTGGCGCGATTAAAGTTTCCGGTCGCAGCGTGGAGCAGGCGCAGAACGTGATTCGCGATCTGCTCGAGCAGGATTACCTGCATACACCGCAGGTTTCATTGACCGTGATTGAATTTGCGAAGAAACGGTTTTCTGTTTTAGGCGAAGTGAACCAGCCCGGTTTTTTCATGATGCCCGAGGGCGAATCGATGACCGTTTTACAGGCGATTGCGATGGCCGGCGGATTTACCCCGTTTGCGCGCTCGGGAAAAATTGCGATCAAACGAAAGATTAATGGCAAAGAGGAAATCATCAATGTGGACGCAAAGGGCATGGCCAAGAAAGAGCGCGCTCCCACTTTGGAAATCCAAAGTGGCGACACAATCTACGTCAACCTCAGCATTTTTTAAGTTATGAAAGACCTGACTCGTTACACCGAAAAAAAACTCGCGAAACCCTCAGAAATTATTGAGGTCAACAGCCCGGTCAATTTTGGCCTGATGTTCCGCGCCATCGCCGAAAAATGGTGGTTGATTGCTTTGATTTCATTGGGCATGGCGACCGCCGCCGGTTACATCGCCAAAAAAATGCCGGTCAAATACGAAGCTAAGGCTGTCTTGCAAGTGGATCAGCAGGAGAAACGATTGATCAACATGGACGAAGTTTCGCAGCAGGATTTGCGTCCGAGCGATGTCGTCAACACCATCGTTCAAAATATTAATAACAGCAGCGTGCTTCGCCGGGTCGCTCACGTGAATCATTTGGCGGCGGACCCAGTTTTTCTTCCCAAATCTACCAACGTCGTCACCGAGGAAAGCGCGGCGGCGGCGCTCGGCGGAATGGTCATCGCCAAACTCCGTCCCGAAACTCGTTTGATTGACATTACGGTCACTCACGCCAATCCCGCGATGGCGCAAAAGTTGGCAAATTCTGTCGCAGAAGAATTCATCCGGCAAAATCTGGATCATCGTTTTGGGACGACCAAGGCGGCCAATGAACTTCTGGTGCAGGAAGCCGCCAAGCTCAAGGCGAAGTTGGAGAGTTCCGAAATAAAAATTCAGGCTTACAAGGAATCCAACCAAACCGTCTCGATGGAGGAACGCGAAAACATCACGCTCGAAAAACTCAAGGAGTTGAACAAACGAAATACCGAGGCCAAAGCCGAACGGTTGAAATGGGAGGCCGACTTGAATGAAATTAAAAAAATCGCCGGTAATCCTGACGCGATTTTGATGATGCCGAGCGTGTTGGCGGATCCAGCGGTGTCCGATTTACGCCGAAAAGTGGTCGATCAGGAAGCGCAGGTCGCCACGCTTTCACTGCGTTACAAACCGAAGTATCCCAAAATGATCCAGGCGCAGCGGCAGTTGGCCGATTTGCGTCTGACGTTGCGCTCGCTCGCGTCGCGCGTGGAGCGGTCCATTCAATCGTCTTACGACGGCGCGGTCGCTCGCGAAAAAAATCTGGAGAACGCGTTGCGCGAAGCGCAGACCGAAGCGCTCGTCCTCGGCAAAAAAGGAATTCCCTACAATTCGCTCGTGCGCGACGCGCAAGCGGATCGCGCCGTTTACGATTCAGTTTTAAAGCGCTTGAAGGAAACCGACCTGAGCAAAGGTTTGGAAAGTGCGAGTATCGCGTTGGTCGAACCCGCCAGTTTGCCTTTCATTCCCCTGAAACCGTCCGCCGCGCTCATCATCGCCGCCGCATTTTTGCTGGGGTTTTTCGGAACCTGGGGGGCGGTTTATTTATTGAAACTGGCCAACAGTTCCATCCAAACAGTGGATCAAGCGGAAACGATTCTCGGCCTTCCCGTTTGGGCGGCCATCCCCATGACGCATCGCTCGAAAACGAAACTGACTCCGCACGTTTTAGTGGAAGAGCCAGATTCAATCTGTTCGGAAGGCTTTCGTACCTTGCGCGCCAGCACCGGAATGGCCGCGCGCGAAGAAGGGAAAAAAATTATTCTCTTCACGAGCGCCGATCCATCCGAGGGAAAAACTTTTTGCAGTTTGAATCACGCCATTTGTCAGGCGCAGGAAGGAAAGCTCACCCTGTTGATTGATTTGGATTTGCGACGGCCATCCATTGGAGAAAATTTCTCGTTGCCTCCCGAAACGCCCGGCGTGACGGATTATCTCGTCGATAAAAAACCGTTGGCTGAACTGATCCGCGCCACGGGTTATGCAAATTTATTTGTGCTGGCGGCGGGTCCGGTGATTTCCAGTGCCGCCGAGGAATTGACGGACGATGCCATTCGCCCGTTGCTCGAAGAAGCGAGCCGGAGATTCGATCGCATCATCATCGACACGGCACCGATAAACGCCGTCAGCGACACGTTTCTGGTTTTGCATCTGGCTGAACTTGTTTGCTTGGTTGTGCGTTCCGGAAAAACTTCCCGACGAGCCATCATGCGGGCAGTCGAATTGATGGCGCGGGCCAATGTTCCACCATCCGGAATCGTTCTGAACTATTTGCCCCAGCGCAACGGCGCCGGAAACCATTATTATTACGGACCAAAAAACGGGTACAGCCGGAAAAAAGTTTCTGCAAATGGCCACGCTCATCGGGCTTTGGTTAACTCGTAATAATTCCTCGGGGTCGTCTGCGTTCCAAATTTCACCTTCTAAAAAAATGAATATCGCTGTCGTCGGTTTGGGTTATGTGGGGCTGCCGCTGTGCCTGCATTTTGCTCGGTCTGGAAATCATGTTCTCGGGTTGGATATTGATTTGGCCAAGGTGGATTCTATCAATGCGGGCAAGAGCTACATCAAACACATTGAGGCACACGATGTGGCCGAGCAGGTGAACGCAAACGCTTTTGTTGCGTCCAATAATTTCGCGCTCGTTCGTAAAGTTGAAGCCGTCATCATTTGCGTTCCAACTCCGCTCAATAAAAATCGCGAACCCGACATTTCTTACATTCTCACTACCGCCGAGGCGATTGCGCCGTATCTTCGTCGTGGAATTTTGGTGGTTTTGGAATCGACCACTTATCCCGGCACGACGGAGGAAGATTTGCGCGAAGTTTTGGAAGCGGGTTCCGGGTTGCGCGCGGGCAGTGATTTTCATCTGGCGTTTTCACCGGAACGCGAAGATCCCGGCAATCCCGCCAGTCGCGTTTCGGAAATTCCAAAAATAGTCGGTGGTTTCACGCCCGCTTGCCTCGAAAAAGCAAAAGCACTTTATGCCAGCGCTATCAAAACTGTCGTGCCCGTTTCTTCCTGTCGCGCTGCTGAAGCGACCAAGTTGCTCGAGAACATTTTTCGCAGCGTGAACATCGCTTTGATCAACGAACTAAAAATGGTTTACGCCGCGATGGGTATCGACATCTGGGAAGTGATCGACGCCGCCAAGACCAAACCGTTTGGTTACATGCCGTTTTATCCGGGGCCGGGATTGGGCGGGCATTGCATCCCGATTGATCCGTTTTATCTGACATGGAAAGCGCGTGAATTCGGGCAATCGACGCGGTTCATTGAACTGGCCGGGGAGATTAATACCGCCATGCCCGAATATGTCATCGGTCGCGCGGTCGAGGCGCTGAATTCCATCCGGAAATCCGTGAACGGCAGTCGCGTTTTGATTCTCGGTTTGGCCTACAAACCAAACGTCGATGATGATCGCGAATCGCCCAGTTATCACTTGATGGACTTGCTCGACCAACGGGGTGCAAAAGTAAAATATTTCGATCCGCATGTGCCGGTCATCCGGCCTTCCCGCGAACATTCCCGCTGGGCCGGTTTGCAATCCATCTCGTGGAACGAAAAAACTCTTGCGGAATTTGATGTCGTGATCATTTCCACGGCGCATGACGCGGTGAACTACAAACAATTAGGGAAATGGGCGGCGAACATCGTCGATACACGCAACGCCATGGCCGAGGTGCCGGGGTTGAGTGCGGCAAAAATTTGGAAGGCCTGACCGGCTCGACTTGATAATTACAACAACGGTCGGCTTTGCGCACCGCATCGCAATTGAAAACTTCATCAAACTGGCGGTTGGAAAATGGAACCAGCCGCCAGTGAATTAAATTTTTTTGATCGGAAAATAAATGGCATCCGCGTCGCGCTTTCAAAATTATCTCGCCGGACTCAGCACCGGCGCGGCGCGAATGCTGATTCAGGTCGCCGTCGGCATCTGGCTGACGCCCTATATGTTGCGGTATTTGGATCGTGAAGAATTCGCGATTTTCAGTATCGCCCTCGATTTGTTGACCTGGTTGACGCTGCTCGACATCGGCATCTCGGCGGGATTGCGAGTGCAGGCGGCGCAACTGACCGGACCATCCAATCAGGAAAAAATCAATCGTTTGGCGAGCACCGCTTTTCTAGCGCAGAACGTGATCGTCGGCCTCATCCTCATTGCCGGATTTGGTTTGGCGCTGGTGTTTCCGCATTTCTTTCCGGTGCGCGCTGATTTGCAAAACGACGCCTCAATCCTGATGGCTATTTGTGTGCTCGGTGCGGCGTTGCAAATAGGTTGTCAGACATTTTCCGCGCTGCTCGTTGCCAACCAACAGGTGCATGTCGATAATGTTCTTGGCCTGCTTTTGATTGCCATTCGCACCGTCGTTACAGTCGTGTTGTTGAAAGCCGGTTGGGGAGTTTATTCGCTGGCGGTGGCTCATTTAGCCTCGAAAGGGACGACCGCGATTTTTGCCGTCATCCGCACCTTTAAACTTCTGCCGGGTCTGCAAATAAAATATCGCCTCGCCTCATGGAATGTGTTTCGCCAGATCGGCGGTCTGGGAATCTGGATGAGCCTCGGTGGATTGGCGATCATCGTCATTCATTCGTTAGACAATCTGGTCACCGCAAAAATTATTTCAATCGACACCGTGACGGCGCTGGTTTTGACGAGTCGATTTTATGAACTGGTGGGCGGCTTGGTTTGGCTGGTCAGCGAAAGCGCCAGCCCGATGCTCGGACAACTGCTCGGCCAGAAAAAAATGACACGAAGTTTGGAGACCTACCGCCAGTTGTTTGCGCTCTCTGCCGGATTGTCCGTGGTCGCGGCCCTCAGCATTTGGGCAGGCAATGCCAGCTTCATTACTCAATGGGTGGGGCCAGTGAACTACGGCGGAAAATGGGTGGATCTGGCACTCGCATTTGTGATGATCGCCGCCCTTTGGATCTCGCCCAATCAGATGATTCTCTCCGCTAATCTTTGGGCACGCGGCCCTAGTCTGATCCGGCTTTTAGAAGGTGCTCTCAACCTTGGTCTCTCCATCTGGTTAGGAAAAATTTTCGGTCTCATGGGAATTGTTCTGGGGACATTGCTCGCCTGCTTGCTGACCTCCTTTTGGGTCTTCCCGTTGATGGTCGCGCGAATCTTTGACCGTTCAATTTTTAAATTTTTTACGGAAGACGCCGCGCGCGTTTTTTTTCTGATGCTTCTTCTTTTGCCCGTCGCTTTCATGGCACGAACGCTGGCCAATCAGGTCGCCGGATATTTTGGAGCCGCGCTGGGAGCGGCGCTGACCGGCACCGTCGGGTTGGGCCTGGTGTGGTTTATGATCGTGGACAAATCACTCAGGGCGCGCCTGCCATTTCGAAATTTTTACGACAAAGCCTATTCGGGAACGCTCAAGATTTTCAGCGGAAGTTTCACCCGTTAAAAGTCGCCGTATCCGTTCGGTGATAACTACAAACCAGAAAGGAATTATGTATTCTTTAGTTACAGGAGGAGCAGGATTTATCGGGTCACACGTGGCGCGGCATTGTCGCGACATGGGGCATGAAGTCGTGGTGCTGGATGATTTGAGCGGCGGCTTTCGGGATCATGTTCCCGAGGGAGTCGATTTCGTCGAAGGTTCCGTGACCGACGTGGAATTGATTGATCTTCTTTTTGAAAAATATCCGTTCGATCACATCTATCATTTGGCGGCCTACGCTGCGGAAGGGCTTTCCCATTTCATTCGCCGATTCAATTACACCAACAACCTCATCGGCAGCGTCAATCTGATCAACGCCGCCGTGAAACATGATGTGCGCTGTTTTGTTTTCACCTCGTCAATTGCCGTTTATGGGGCGGGCCAATTACCCATGACGGAGTCGATGGTTCCACGTCCCGAAGATCCTTACGGTGTGAGCAAATACGCGGTCGAACTCGACTTGAAAGCCGCCCACGAAATGTTTGGCCTCAACTACGTCATTTTCCGACCGCACAACGTTTACGGCGAAAACCAAAACATCGGCGACAAATATCGCAATGTGATTGGCATTTTCATGAATCAGATTATGCGCGGCGAACCCCTCACCATTTTTGGCAATGGTGAGCAGACCCGCGCGTTCAGCCACATCGATGATCTTGCGCCGCACATCGCGCGCAGTGTCGATATTCCCGCCGCCTACAATGAAGTGATCAATATCGGCGCGGACAAACCCTACACCGTCAACGAACTGGCCCATGTCGTCGGTTGCGCGCTCGATGCCCGGCCTAAAGTCAATTATTTGCCCGCCCGAAATGAAGTTCAACACGCCTACGCCAGTCACGAAAAGGCCCGCCAAATTTTTGGCAACGGTGCGGCCATTCCGTTGGATCAAGGAATCAAGGCGATGGCGCAATGGGCGCAAAAAGTGGGCGCGCGCCAAAGTGCACCCTTCAAAAACATCGAGGTCAGAAAAAATCTTCCACCGAGCTGGAACGTCGAACCGGCTGAATCGCTCGCGTTCGCGACTGCGCAAACTTTGTAGGCCGAACCAAAAATATGCCGAACCTCCTGGGCTTTACCCAAAGCGGATACGATCCCGCCAGCCGTTTTCGTTTTATCCAAATGATTCCCCATCTGGAGAACGCGGGTTGGAAGGTGGATCACCGTCCGAACCGTCCCGACCGGCAGTGGCAAAGTCCACTTCGTTCGAGGCTGGCTCGTGCGGTTCATTATCGATCCGGTCGTTTGATGATGAAGATCAATCGAGTTTCCGATTCGTTGGACGCAAAAAAATTCGACGCGATTTTCGTAAACCGCGACTTTGCTTCGGAAGGCCCGCTTTTTCAGAAAATGTTTCGTCCCGTCGTTCGCAAAGCCGTGTTTGATTTTGACGACGCCATTTTTATCGGGCCAAAAGAAAAGAATGTTCGTTGGATGTGTGAGAATTCTTTTTGGGTAACCCCCGGCAATGAATATCTGGCGAATTACGCACGGCAGTTCACGGATCGCGTGACGATCATTCCCACGGTGATCGACACCGACCGTTGCGTGCCGCGCTCCTACCACGGAACAAAAAGAAACGGACTCTTGCGCATTGGCTGGAGTGGTTCGGACCAGTCCATTGGCGCAACACTTTTCCCAAATCTGGAAATGCTCGCCCGCTTGCAGGCGCAAGTGGATTTCGAGTTGGTCGTCATTACCAATTCAAAACCAAATTTGCCCGTGAAAAATTTGAAGTGGAGTTTTCATCCGTGGCGTCAAGAGGACGAATCTCGTTTGGAATCGAAATTCGAC
>JBKJOZ010000338.1:0-2790 GCA_046595315.1 Limisphaerales bacterium | reverse complement strand
TGCCGGGTTGGACGAATGTCGTTTGCAACATTTTGATTTCACCAGCGATGGGCGCGAAATTTTCGCAGTTCCTCATCACTTTCAACAAAGGCGGCGTAGGGTGCGGTCACACCGGTTCGACCGAATATTTTGTCTATGTGCTCGCTGGTAAATGCAGTTCGGAAATTGGCGGCAAAAAACAGAAATTGGTCGCGGGCAGTTACGCTTATATTCCACCCGGGGAAGAGTTCGGATTCTGTGATGCAAGCGTCGGGACGCAGCTTCTCATTTTTCAAAAAAAATTCGAGACTCTTGACGGTTTTGAAAAACCAGAACCGCTCGTAAGCCACGAAAAAAACGTAAAAGGACAACCGTTTCTTGGAAATGACGACGCGCAATTGCAGGTTTTATTGCCCGACAAATCGCAGTTCGACATGGCGGTAAATATTTTTACTTATCAGCCAGGCGCAACCCTTCCATTTGTTGAAACGCACATCATGGAACATGGGCTGGTCATGTTGAGCGGGCAGGGCGTCTATCGCCTCGACGCCGATTATCATCCCGTCCAAACCGGCGACGTGATCTGGATGGCGCCGTATTGTCCGCAATGGTTTGTCGCGATGGGCAAGACTTCTGCGAGCTATATTTATTACAAAGACGTCAATCGCGCGCCGCAATTATGAGACGCAATGAACCGGTTGAATTTTTCCATTAACATTGCGCAACTCGAACGTGAAATCGACGAGCTGTCTTTGATTTCTGAAAATCCCGCGCCTGTGGTGACGCGGATTTTATTTTCAGAAACCGATTTGCGCGGGCGAGATTTTGTTAAAAAACTCTGCCAGGAAATTGGATTGAGCCTTCGTGAAGATGCCGTTGGAAATATTTTTGCTCGCTGGGAAGGATCCCAAAACAACCTGTCGCCAGTCGCAACCGGCTCGCACATCGACGCGATTCCAAACGCAGGAAAATTCGATGGCGTGGTCGGCGTGCTGGGCGCAATCGAAGCGATTCGTTCCCTCCAAAAAAATGGTTTTCAGCCAAAACGATCCATTGAATTAGTTGTTTTCACCGCCGAAGAGCCGACGCGCTTTGGCATCGGCTGTCTTGGTAGTCGTCTTCTGGCGGGCGCATTGTCGCTCGAAAAAGCCGCGAGTCTTCGCGACAACGATGGAAAATCATTGCAAAAGTTGCGGGAAATCGCCGGCCATGGAGAAAAAGATTTAGGTTCAATTCGCCTGAAACCAAATGCTTATTCCGCTTTCGTCGAATTGCACATCGAACAAGGCCCCGTGTTGGAGAAGGAAAATATTCCCATCGGCGTCGTCGAAAAAATTGCCGCGCCGAGCACGCTGCGGATTCAACTGGTCGGCGAGGGGGGGCATGCGGGTGCCGTCTTGATGCCGGAACGCCGAGACGCACTTTTGACCGCAGCGGAAATTGCACTCGCGGTTGAGCACGCCGCATTGAACACCGGCAGTCCTGACACCGTCGGCACCACCGGCGTTTTGCGAATCGAGCCGGGCGCGGTGAACAGCATTCCGTGTCGCGCTTGGATGGAAATTGATTTGCGCGACACCCAAGTCGCCACTCGAAATGCTGCCTTGGGAAACATCGAAAAAGCAGTCAACGAAATCTGCCAACGTCGAAAAATTACGTTTGAGTTGGAAAAACTCAATGTCGATGCGCCTGCCATTTGTGATTCGAGATTGGTTGAAATGGTGGCTGAAAGTTGCCGCGATCTTGGTTTGCCGGTTAAGAAAATGATCAGCCGCGCGTATCACGATTCGCTTTTCATGGCGCAGATTTGTCCGACGACCATGATTTTTATTCCGTGTCGCGGTGGCGTTAGTCATCGGCCTGACGAATATTCTTCACCGGAACAAATCAAGAACGGTGTCGCAGTTTTAGCGCAGACATTAGCGAAATTCTCTTCCGAATAATCTTTATGGAACATATCACTTTGCCCGATGGGATTGAACTCAATGCCAATTTGGAATCGAATGCCGTTAAAATCTTAAATCCCGGCGCGCTGCAATTTCTCGCGAAAATTGTTCGTGAATTTTCCGCGCGACGGGAAGAGCTACTGGCAAAACGCATCGAACGCCAAAATGAGATTGATGCAGGCGTTCTGCCCGATTTTTTGGCATCCACAAAAAATATCCGCGAAGACAATTCGTGGAAAGTGGCTCCGGTCCTGGCGGATTTGCAGGATCGCCGAACGGAAATTACCGGGCCAGTGGATCGTAAGATGATTATCAACGCGCTGAATTGCGGCGCGAAGGTTTTCATGGCGGACTTCGAGGACGCCACTTCGCCGACGTGGAAAAATCTCATCGACGGCCAGATCAATTTGCACGACGCCATCTTGCGCCAGATTGATTTTACGAGCGCCGAGGGGAAAAAATATTCACTCAACGAAAAACACGCGACGTTGATGGTGCGTCCGCGCGGTTGGCATTTGCTCGAGAAACATTTGCTCGTCGATGGTAAACCGGTTTCCGCGAGCATGTTTGATTTCGCACTCTTCTTTTTTCACAACGCGCGTCACCTCATTGAAAAAAATTCAGGTCCTTATTTTTATTTGCCGAAAATGGAGAGCCATTTGGAAGCGCGGCTTTGGAACGACATTTTTAATTCTGCGCAGGACGAACTTGGGATTTCTCGCGGAACAATCAAAGCGACAGTTTTGATCGAAACTATTTTGGCGACGTTTGAGACGGAGGAAATTCTTTATGAATTACGCGAACATTCCGCAGGATTAAACTGCGGTCGATGGGATTACATTTTTAATTTCATCAAAAAATTTCG
>JBKJOZ010000193.1:0-12258 GCA_046595315.1 Limisphaerales bacterium | reverse complement strand
CTTGCTCTCGAAGCGGGCGCCGACATCGTCATCATGGTTCATCCCGATTACCAATACACACCGAAGCTCATTCCCGCGATGACCTCGATGATCGGAAACGGTTTGTATTCGTGTGTCCTCGGCAGCCGAATTTTGGGTGGCCATTCCATCAAAGGCGGAATGCCCGTCTGGAAATATGTCGCTAACCGTTTTCTTACTTTCGCCGAAAATGTTTTGCTCGGCGCCAAACTTTCCGAATACCACACTGGCTACCGTGCGTTCTCTCGCGAAATTCTCGAACGCCTCCCACTCGATCAAAACTCCGACGATTTCGTGTTCGACAACCAGATGCTCGCCCAGATTTTGTGGTTTGGTTACAATATCGCCGAAGTCAGTTGTCCCACCAAATATTTTGCCGAAGCCTCTTCGATCAATTTTCGCCGCAGCGTCAAATACGGTTTCGGCTGTTTGGGAACCGGCACAAAATTCCGCTTTGCAAAAATGGGTTTGATTCAGTCCAAACTTTTTCCCAGCAAAAGTTAAAAATATTTTCCCAGCGGCCCTTTCGCAGATTGAATTTCGTTCCAAACCCTGCTTACCGTTTCCGTCATGGCCAAAGCCACGCCCCAAAAACAAATGGATTGGATGCCGTTGCTTCTGGGGTCTGCGTTTCTTTTCGCATTCATTTTCGCCGCTTACCAACCTGCTCTGCGCGCCGGATTTATTTGGGATGACGACGACTTGGTTTTTGCAAATCCGCTCGTCACGGATGCCGGTGGTTTTCGCGACATTTGGTTTAGCACGAAATTTTACGATTATTATCCACTGACGTTGAGTTCGTTCTGGATCGAATGGCGCCTCTGGGGAAATCAAGCCGCCAATTATCACGCCACCAATATTTTGCTTCATGCTTTTAGCGCGGTTTTTTTCTGGCGCTGCTTGAAATATTTGAAACTTCCCGGCGCATGGATCGTCGCCCTTCTCTTCGCCATTCATCCCGTGAACGTCGAATCGGTTGCCTGGATTGCGCAACGCAAAAATACATTGTCCCTATTTTTCTACGCGCTCTCCCTTTTGTTTTTTCTCCGTTCCGAAAATCAAGGTTCAGCAATAACAACTCAAAACTTAAAATTCAAAATTCAAAACTCCCAATACTGGCTTTCGCTCTTCACATTTCCACTGGCGCTACTCAGCAAAACTTCCGTGGTGATGTTGCCGGTCGTGTTGCTTGGATGCGTCTGGTGGAGGCGTGGAAAAATCAGCCGAGAAGATTTCATTCGGACAATTCCATTCTTCATTCTCGCCGCCGTTTTGAGCGCCGTCACAATTTGGGTTCAATACAACCGTGCCATCGCCACCGATGTTGTGCAGGAAGGAAATTTCTGGGCGCGTCTCGCCGGAGCCGGTTGGGCAATTTGGTTTTACCTGGGCAAGATTTTTGTGCCGGCGAATCTAAGTTTCGTTTATCCGCGCTGGACAATTGATCCGCGCTCCTTGATTTCATTTTTACCCACGCTCGCCGCAGCGGTTTGCCTCGCTCTATTTTGGTTTTGTCGAAAAACCTGGGGTCGCCCCTTTCTTTTCGCATTCGGCTATTTTGTGGTGACGCTTTTTCCCGTTCTCGGGTTCTTCAATATTTATTTCCAGAAATTCTCCCTCGTGGCGGATCATTGGCAGTATCAATCTATGATCGCTCCGATGGCGCTTGTTGTCGGCGGTCTCGTCTGGATTTCAAAAAAATTCTCCACGAAAACAACCGCTAGTTCTTCCCTCAAATTTCAACCTCAAGCCATCGTAGCTGGAATCACCATCGCAATTTTTCTTTCCGTGCTGACGTTTCGCCAAGCCGAAGTTTATGCAAATTCCGAAACCATTTGGCGCGACACGTTGAAAAAAAATCCGTCAGCCTGGATTGCCCACAACTTGCTCGGCGCGGAAATGGCCGCACAAGGAAATCTGGATGAAGCGATGACGCATTATTCGGCCGCATTAAAATTAAATCCCAACCACGCCGAAGCTCACAATAATCTCGCCATTGCACTCGCCATGCGCGGCGATCTGAAAAACGCCATCGAACATTTTAGCGATGCCTGTCGCCTAAATACCAATCTGCTCGTCGCCGCGAATAGCCTGGCTTGGATTCGCGCCACGCATCCTAATCCCAAATTTCGCGACGGCGCAGAAGCCGTCCAACTCGCCTCGCGCGCGGTGAAATTAGCCGGTGAAAAAGACTTTTCGGTTCTCGAAACTCTGGCGGCGGCCTACGCCGAGGCAGGCGATTTTACCAATGCAGAAAAGACCGCGCAAAAAGGAATTGATCTCGCTAAAATCGCGGGCGATCAACAAACCGCTGCGCAACTTTTATCTCAACTTCAGAATTATGAAATGCGCCGACCGTATCGCGATTCCAGCATAAACGGAAATTGAGCTGCTAAATTTTTAATCCATGCGCTCCGCAAAAATTAAACCCAGCAAAATACGAAATCCGATTTTCGCTCGGCCATGGTTCATCTGTTTATTGCTTTTCCTATCTACGCTCGCAATTTTTTCTCCAACTGTCCGTTACGACACGGTCAATTACGACGACGCAGATTACGTCGGCGAAAGCAATCCGCACGTGCCGCAAGGTTTGACCAAAGATGGATTTGTCTGGGCGTTCACCACCGGCCACGCCAGCAACTGGCATCCGATCACGTGGCTTTCGCACATGCTCGACACGCAAATATTCGGCGACAAACCCGCCGGGGCGCATTTCACAAATATTCTTTTGCACGCGATTAATGCGCTGCTCGTTTTTCTCGTTCTCCACAAAATGACGCGCGCACTTTGGCAAAGCGCGTTTGTCGCGGCGCTCTTCGCGCTTCATCCGCTGCATGTCGAATCCGTCGCTTGGATTTCCGAGCGCAAAGATGTTTTAAGCACTTTTTTTTGGATGCTCACGCTTTGGGCTTATGCGTCCTACGCAAAAGCAAAAATTGAATCGCAAACTACCAAATGCTTTTTGCCTTACTACGTTCTCGCTATATTTTTTTTCGCGCTTGGCCTGATGTCCAAGCCAATGGTCGTTACGCTCCCATTCGTTTTATTGCTGCTGGATATTTGGCCCCTTCGGCGAATCGAGTTCGCGCGCGAAAATGAAAAATTGAATTTCCAGTGGCGCGCCGCTTGTCGTTTGATTGCAGAAAAAGTTCCTTTTTTCGCACTGACCATTACCGCGAGCGCCGTCACGTTTCTCGTTCAAAAAAAAGGCGGCGCCGTCTCGTCGCTCGCCGCCCTCTCCATTTCTTCCCGAATCGAAAACGCAATCGTCTCCTACCTCCGCTACATCGGAAAAATGTTTCTGCCGACCGATCTTTCCATTCTGTATCCGCATCCAGGCAAATGGCCGCACTGGCAATTCATCGGCGCAATTTTAATTTTGATCACAGTCTCCGCGCTGTCCATTTGGCTCATCCGCCGACGCGCCTATTTGTTTGTGGGATGGTTTTGGTTTCTCGGAACGCTCGTGCCCGTCATTGGAATTGTTCAAGTCGGAATGCAATCAATGGCCGATCGGTACACCTACATTCCGTTAATCGGTTTATTCATCGCGATCACTTGGAGCGCGACTGAAATTTTTACGCGCTGGAATTTTCCCAAAATTGCACTCGGAATTTTTGCCGCCATTATTTTGCTCTGTTCCACCGCGCTCACCGCCACCCAAATTAGCTATTGGAAAAACAGCGAAACGCTCTTCGGTCACGCCATCAAAGTGACGGACAAAAATTACATCGCTTACAATAATCTCGGTTTTTTCCTGTCGCACGAAGATCGGTTTGAGGAAGCAATCGCCTCTTACCACGAGGCTTTAAAAATCGAACCGCGCTTTGAAGATGCGCATAACAACATCGGCTACGCGTTCGCCAAAATCGGCAATCATTCCGAAGCCATTTTGCACTATCAAATGGCGCTGAAAATTAAGCCCGAGTTGGTCGAAGCACACAACAACCTCGGCAATTCCCTCGCGGAAACGGGGAAACCGGACGAGGCCATTGAACATTACAAATTCGCGTTGTCGAAAAATCCAAAACACGCAGATGCTCATAATAATTTCGGCGTCGCGCTCGCGATGAAAGGCAAGCTGGATGAAGCAGTTGAACATTTCCAAAAATCGCTCGACGCAAAACCGGGTTACGCCAGCGCGCACAGCAATTTGGGCAACGCCTACGCGGTGCAGGGAAAACTGGATCAGGCGATGGAACAATATTTTGCCAGTCTTAAAATCAAACCGGACGATTCACAGGCCCACAACAATTTAGCGAATGTGCTTTCTCAAAAAGATCGGATTGAGGAAGCCACGCAGCACTATCAAAAATCACTCGAACTGAACGCGAAAAATCCTGAAGCGAATTTTAATCTGGCGCTCCTGCTGATTCAGCAGGGCAAACGCGACGAAGCGCTCCAACATTTACAGGAAGCGTTACGACTCAAGCCCGATTACACCGAAGCAAAACGGCAAATCGCCGCGCTAAATTTACCTTTGCAAAAATGAGCAAACCGAGCCGGAAAACAAATCTGCCGCGTATTCAGGTTGAACCGCAAATCAGCTATTCCAGAAATTTTTTTGGCAATCCCTTTCAGAAAACCGCATTGGGGATCGTGACGATTTTAGCGCTGGTGTTTGCCGCTTATTATCCGGTTTGGCACGGTGAATTTCTTTGGGACGATCTTCCCGTTTTTATCGATCATCCCCTCATTACTTCTGCGAATGGCTTGGAACTGATCTGGCTGAAGAACGTTTGGCTCACCACCGATTTTCCACTCACGCTCACGACTTTTTGGTTTGAGCATCGACTTTGGGGAATCAATCCGACCGGTTATCATGTCACGAATATTTTTCTCCACGGCCTCGGCGCCATTCTCCTCTGGCGAATTTTGTTGAGAATCAAAATTCGGGGCGCGTTTTTAGCCACGCTGCTTTTCGCCGTGCATCCGGTTTGCGTTGCTTCGGTCGCATGGATTTCAGAGCGCAAAAACACTTTGTCGCTGGTTTTCTTTTTGCTCTCATTGCTCTTTTTTGTCCGGAGTGAGGATTCAGGAAATAAACCGTTTGATTTTCGAGCCTCGCCCCACCGACGACTTTTTTATTTAGTTTCACTCGCAGCATTCTTTCTCGCGTTGTTGAGCAAAACTTCTGTGGTGGCGCTACCCGTCGTGCTGTTGGGACTCGTTTGGTGGCAAAAAGGTAAAATCACCACGCGCGATTTTCTCAAGAGCGTTCCGTTTTTCCTGCTCTCGATTGGATTTGGTCTCTTGACAATTTACGCGCAAAAACGAGGTGCGATTCAGGGCGAAATTGTGCAGACGGAAACGTTCTTGGCGCGACTCGCTGAATCCGCATGGGCCATTTGGTTTTATCTCTCGAAAATTCTGCTCCCGGTAAATCTCACCGCGATTTATCCGCATTGGGAGCTACAAAATGTTTCGCTTGTAGCACTGCTCCCCCTCGTGCTGCTCATTGGAGCCGTTGTTTTGTTTTGGAAAAAGCGCAAATCATGGGGACGCCATTGGCTTTTCGCGCTGGTATTTTTTGTCGCGATGCTGTTTCCGGTTTTGGGCTTCATCGACATGTATTTTCTCATCTTCTCGCGCGTCGCTGACCATTGGCAATACGTGCCGCTCATTGGCGTCGTGGTCTTCCTCGTCGCGGGTTGCACTTATCTGCTCGAAAAAAAATTCAACGCGGGAAACACGCCGAAAAGAGTTTTGGGCGCGGCGGCGATTTTGATTCTTTTCATTCTCACCTGGAACCACGCCAAAGTTTATGCGAGTGAAGAAAAGCTTTGGAGCGCCACGGTGCAGAAAAATCCGAAAGCGTGGATGGCTCATAACAATTTAGGCCGTGTTTTTTATGAGCAAGGAAAAATTGAGGAAGCGATTTCGCGTTTTTCTGAATCGCTGCGGCTGAACCCGAATCACGCGGAGGCGCGCAACAATTTCGGCCTAGCATTAACCCAACAAGGTAAACTGGAGCAAGCGGTTGAAGAATTTTCCCGAGCGATTCGGCTGAAACCGGGGCAATCGAAATTTCATTTTAACCTCGGGATTGCGCTCGCCCGACAAGGAAAATTTGATGCAGCCATTTCCGCTTACACCGAGGCGTTAAGAATTCAGCCCAATTACTCCGACGTTCACAATAATCTCGCAAACGTGCTCCAGAAAACAGGCGCCAACGACAAGTCGCTCGAACACAGTCTGCGCGCCTTGCAAATCAAACCCAATTTTCCCGAAGCGCATTATAACTCGGCAAACGCTTTCGTTGCTTTGGGAAATATGCCCGAGGCCGGCGAACATTTTTCTGCGGCGCTGAAATTGCGTCCCAACTTTCCCGACGTGCATTACGACTGGGGAATTGCTCTGGCCATGCAGGGAAAATTCGATGGAGCTGCGGAACATTTTCAGGAATTGGTTCGGCTAAATCCGAACGACGTCAATGCTCATAATTTTTTGGGCAATTCTTTGGCGGGGCAAAAAAAGTTTGACGACGCTGTTTCGCAATACGAAATCGCGTTGCGCTTGCAACCGAACGACGCCCAAACTCATTTCAATCTGGCGAACGCCTTGGCGGCACAGGGAAAATCGGCGGATGCCAGGGCGCATTACGCAGAAGCGCTCAGGCTCAAACCGGATTACGAGGAAGCGAAACGGGCGCTGGCGAACTAAAGATTCGAACTTCAGGTCGTTTAAACAAATTCATTGCGCCTGCCATTGCGGTTGTGGCTTTATCTCGCCTGCGATATTCGGGTTATGAAACGGCAGCGCATGACGATTTTTTATTCTGGACGCGTGCAGGGCGTCGGTTTCCGTTACGCGGTTAAATCAACGGCGACCGGCTTTGAATTGACCGGCACGGTGCGCAATCTGGATGATGGTCGCGTGGAATTGGTCGCCGAGGGAACCGCAGCGGAGTTGAAAGATTTTCAACGCGCCATTCAGGATTCTCAGGTTGGCCGGTTTATTCGCAATGAAGTCGTGACGGAAACAGACGCAAAAAATGAATTTCGCGGTTTTGAAATTGTTAAGTAAACTGGGGGTTGAATGAAGTACGCAATTATCGCCGATATCCACGCCAATCTTGAGGCGTTCCAAGTCGTGCTCGAAGACATCAAGGCGCAGAAATGCACGCATGTGGCGTGTTTGGGGGACGTAGTGGGCTACAACGCCAACCCCAAAGAATGCCTCGACATCGTTCGTGGCATGAACATTCCCTGCGTCAAAGGCAATCACGACGAATATTGCTCCACGGACGAAGATCTTGAAGGTTTCAATCCCCACGCCGCCGAAGCCGTCAACTGGACGCGCAAGCAATTAACCACGGACGATCGGCAGTGGTTGCGCGACTTAAAATATCTTCGCCTCGTTTCCAGTTTTTCCATCGTCCACGCCACGCTCGATGTGCCGCAGCGCTGGGGCTACGTATTCGATAAACTCGCCGCCGCCGCCAGCTTCACGTATCAAAATACCGGCGTTTGTTTTTTTGGGCATACGCATGTGCCGGTCGCGTTCATTCGCACGAATGAAATTCGCGGCGGAACCTATTCAAAATTTAAAGTTGAACAGGGAAAAAAGTATTTCGTGAACGTCGGCAGCGTTGGCCAACCACGCGATGGCGATCCCAAAGCCAAATACGTGGTTTACGACATGGACGAAGGCTCCATCGAACTACGGAAGCTGGATTACGACATCGCCAGTGCGCAAAAGAAAATTTTAGATGCCGGTTTGCCGCCGCGCCTCGCCGAACGCCTTGCATTTGGGAAATAATTCCCGTGCATCGGGATCTTCTGCAGAAACGCGCTTTTGAAAATCCTCATCCTCAAACCGAGTTCGCTGGGTGATGTGATTCAATCCCTGCCCGTGCTGCGGTTGTTAAAACTGCACAGTCCGAAAAGCGAGATTTATTGGTGGATTGATTCCGGCCTCGCACCGTTGCTTAAAAACGATCCTGATCTGGCCGGGCTTTTTCAGTTTGAACGCAAACGCTGGGCATCGCCTCTGCATTGGCCTGAAATGTTAGGCAGCATTTTTGAAATGCGCAGGAAACAATTCGATTTGATCATCGACCTTCAAGGCCTGGCGCGCAGTGGCACTTTCGCATGGCTCGCGAATGGTGACCGGACAATCGGTGTGGCCGATCCGCGCGAAGGCGCCTCGGGATTTTACGATACGGCCGTCCCCCGCCCTTCTTTCGACACTCACGCCGTCGATTGGTATTTGAACGTGCTCAAATTTTTGGAAGTGCCGGTCCATAACAATTTCGTTTGGCTTCCTCCGAGCGCTGAAGTCAGCAATGCGATTTCCCAAAAATGGGCGGCGCATCAATCGCGCTGGATTGTCATTAATCCGGGAGCGCGGTGGCTGAACAAACGCTGGCCGGTCGAATATTTCGCTGAATTGGTCAACCGTTTGGCAGAGCAATATCTTGGATTTCGCTTCGTAATTCTCGGTGGAAGCGATGACGCGGCACTTGGAAAAATTATCGCGCAAGCGCAGCCTGAACGCTGCTTGGATTTAACCGGCAAAACGTCGTTACCAGAAATGATCGAGTGGATTCGGCGCGGCGAATTCATCGTCACAAACGACACAGGTTCGATGCATGTCGCCGCAGCGATTGGCAAACCGGTTGTGGCGATGTTCGGGCCAACAAATCCGAGCCGCACTGGCCCCTACGGCCAAATTGAGCAGGCACTGCGCATTTCGTTGCCATGCAGTCCTTGTTTAAAAAGCGTCTGCACGTTTGCAAAACCGATGGAATGCCTGAAAGCGATCACTCCCCAATTTGTGGAAGAGGAAATTCGCCGGCGTTGGCTAAAACTTTTATAATTCTCGCCTGAATATTTCCGCAAACGCGTTCGTCGATATGACGCATTAGAGGTTGTCTGCAGTGGTTTTGCGACTTGCTCCAATGCGGTTCAACTCTAAACTCGTTTGATGAAATTATTTTCATTATTTCTAATTTTATGGGCTGCTTTTGCGACCGAAATTCGGGCGCAAGTCAGTGCCGTAACCATTGAATTGGAACTGGATCAAAAACAATTTTTATCAAATGAAGATGTTCGGGTCGCAGTTCGCATTACCAATCGTTCCGGCCAAACGCTTCAGTTGGGAAAAGAAAATGATTGGGTTACGTTCACCTTTGCAGGGCGAAATAGCTATGTGGTTTCTCAAATCAGCGATGTTCCTGTGGTTGGCGAGTTTTCGCTCGCCTCCGCCAAGACCGGGATCAAGCGCGTCAATCTCACTCCGCATTTTAATTTTCGGCAACCGGGCAAATACGAAATCACCGCCACCGTAAAAATTGCGCAATGGGACAAATCGATTACCAGTCGCCCGATTGCTTTTGACGTCATTAGCGGCACCACGCTCAAGGAGCTCGATTTCGGTGTTCCTACTACCGCCACCAATGTGCAACCCGAGATGCGCAAATACATTTTGCAACAGGCCGTTTATCTCAGCGAAATGAAACTTTATTTTCGACTGACTGATGCGACCAGCACAACGACCTTTCGCGTTTTTCCGATTGCGCCGATGACCTCATTCAGCCAACCCGAAACGCAGATCGACATGCAAAGCAACTTGCATGTGCTCCATCAAATCGGAGCGCGCGCCTTCAACTATTGCGTCATCAATCCAGACGGGGAAATTATCGCGCGCCAAGTCCATGATTACACTAGCTCACGACCGACGTTGAAGGCCAATTCCGAAGGGAAAATTTTCGTCGTTGGCGGAGTTCAACGAATCAGTTCCAACGATTTACGGAAACCCTCTCAAATGCCCGCCAAGGATGCACAACCGAAGAAATAATAATTTACTCTCTGCCGTCAGACTACTTTGTCTGCTTTGCATTTCCACGGTTACACTCCATTCGCAAACCGTTCTTCGGTTGCGTAATGGCGACCGTATTACTGGAACAATTATTTCTGAAAACACTAATCAGGTGATGTTTAGCACTAAGTGGGTCAAGGAAATCGCCATCCCGGTTACCGAAATTCAATCGCGCGAGATCATCACCGCTATTGTGACAACTAACGCCCCGACCGTTACCAATGCACCCGTCGTTGTCCAGACTGCCCCAGTTCCCGCAGTGGTTCCTCCAGCCAAACCGGTGGTGAAGGCGAAAACTCCTTCTGCCTGGCACGGTGACGTTCAAGTCGGCGCCGACGTGGGCGTCAGCGAAATCAGGCGGGAACTTTATTACGGGCGTTTCAAAATTACTTACGCCCCGACGGTTGAAACATCTCCCACGGGAAAATCCCGCGTCATCGACCGTTTCCGCAACACCTTTGATTACAACGCCGCCTACGGAACTGTGACGTCGGACGATAAGACTGGCCGTTCCGAAACCAAACTTTCTGCCAACCGCATGGATGGCAGTTCAAAAACCGATTTTGACTTGGGCAAGGATCGACGCGTGTTCGTTTACAATCTAATCGGCGCAGGCTACGACGAGGTTCGGAAAATTGATCGCCGCTATGAAATTGGCCCTGGCGTCGGCTACCATTTATTCAACCGAAGTAATCTGGTTCTCAACGCAGAAGTTGGGATGAACTATCAGGCGCAATACTTTCATGATGGAACCAAGAGCGAGCGATTCTTTTACCGTCTTGCCGAAGACTTCACGTGGAAAATTTCCAAAACACTCACGTTTGATGAAAAATTTGAATTTTTCCCTCAGGTCGATTTCAAGGAATATCATTTTCGCTTCGAAAGCAACCTGCGCTACTGGATTTTAGAAAATCTTTCGTTCAACCTGACCGTCATCGACCTTTACGACACCCAATCGGCACCAACCGTGGGCAAAAACGATCTGCAAATCCGCTCCTCCATTGGCGTAAAATTTTAGAGTTTTCAATTTAACTCCCTGTCATGCGGACTCAATTGTTTTCTCGCAAATTTTCAATTGCGCGGATTGCTGTGATCGCCCTCGTCGCCTCGCTCAATTTACAAGCCGCCTCTTCAAAAAAATCCAAACCTGAAGTGGTTCCAGAAAATTTCGAGCGCGATATCAAACCATTACTCGAAAAATTTTGCTATGATTGCCACGGCGCGAAAAAGCAGAAAGGTGATCTCTCGCTGGAAGCGTATGAAAATAAAAACGCCATTCTGAAAAATAAAAGCGTCTGGGAAAAAGTTTTGCACAATGTCCAGACCGGTGAAATGCCTCCCGAAAAAAAGCCGCAACCGTCTGACGACGAACGAAAAAGGATCGTGAAATGGATTGAGGCTGAAGTTTTCAATTGCAACTGCGAAAAACCGGATCCCGGGCGCGTCACCTTACGCCGCCTCAATCGAACGGAATACAATAACTCAATTCGTGATTTACTGGGCGTCGATTTCCATGCTGCCGATGATTTCCCCAATGACGATACCGGCTACGGTTTTGACAACATTGGCGATGTTTTATCGATCCCACCCATTTTGTTGGAAAAATATATGGTCGCTGCGGAAAAGATTTTGGATAACGCCATCGTCACCAGGTTTTTGACCACCGGACCTGTCACTCGTTTAGAGGCAGAAAAAATTTCTTTCACTCAGTTCGGTGGAATATTTAGACGCTCCGCAGTGCGACTCGATCGCGAAGCGGATATTTACACCGCCTTTACTTTTCCAAAGCCCGGAAATTATATTTTTCGTGCCCGAGCCTTCGGCCAGCAAGCGGGCAGTGAGCCGCCCAAAATGGAACTTTGGGTCAATGGTGAAATTATTAAAACGTTCGATGTAACCGCATTGGAAAGTGCTCCCGTTATTTACTCTGCACCATTCAAAACTGGTGCGGGGGTGAAAACCATTTCCGCAGCCTACATCAACAACTACCGGAATCCCGATGATCCAAACCCAAAAAATCGCGACAGAAACCTGATCGTCGATTTTTTAGAAATCGTGGGACCGGCGGGTCCGCAAGTATTGCCAGCGACTCACAAGCGTATTTTTCCGGAGGCAGTTCCAACCGTTCTTGAGGCGAAGAAAAAGTATGCTCTGGAGATTTTAAACAAGTTCGCCACCCAAGCTTATCGCCATCCACTGAGCCAAACCGAATTGGATCGCTTGCTCAGTTTCGTGCAAATGGCGGAAAGCGAGGGCGAAAATTTTGAGACGGGGATCAAACTGGCATTGCAGGCCGTCCTCGTTTCGCCGCATTTTCTTTTTCGTGGCGAACTTCAGCCTGACCCAAATAATTCCAAAGCAATTTATCCGGTGGACGAATACGCTCTCGCTTCGCGGATTTCCTATTTTCTTTGGAGC
>JBKJOZ010000334.1:0-10562 GCA_046595315.1 Limisphaerales bacterium | reverse complement strand
GCACCGCACAGTTTACGATGATGCCAACTTAATGTATCTACGCCGACGCCCATCCGATTTTGCTCTCTGTTTAATTCACAGGCTGACAGGAAAATATGACCAATGACTTCCAGCTTGCCAGAATCTTACCACCCAGTTACCAACGCTCCATGAAAGTTTCAACCATGAGCCGAAGAAAATTTTTCCAAACCACCGCCGTCGCAACGGCGGCAACGGCGTCTGACGTTTTCACTGCGACCGCGCAAAACAAAAATGTGAATTGGCCAACTGGTTGTTTTAACAGGCCGTGGGTGAAGAATTGGAATTACGACGAAACTTTGGATTCCATCAAAGCCGCTGGTTACAAATCGACCGGTTTGTTGACCAAGACGAAAGACGATGTGTTTATCGCGTCGGAAGCGACCCCGGAATATTTAGCGCAGTTGAAAAAGAAAATTGCCGCGCGCGGATTGAAAGTGAACATGGGCGCGCTCCGCACGAAAAATGAATTACCTCTGCCTGAACAAATCAAAGATCTTCGCAAACAGATTGATAACGGGAAATTCATGGGCGTGGAAACGTTGCTGACGTTCGGCGTCGACAAGGCGGAGCATTACGAAAATTATTACAAGCTCATGGCTGATGGTGCCGCCTATGCGCAGGAACGTGGCGTCAAAGTGGTTTTGAAACCGCACGGTGGCGGTAGCGGTGCGTCTGAGGAAATTTTGCGCTGCATGGCCAAAGTGAAGCACCCGAATTTCAAAATTTGGTATGACGCGGGAAATATTATTTATTACACGGGCAAAGATCCGTTGGAACAACTCAAGCCGATTGCCCAGTACGTCACCGGTTTTTGCGCGAAGGATTGTGCCTCGCAAAAGAGCGATGTTTTTATTCAATTTGGGAAAGGCAAAGTGGATTTCCGAGGTGTGTTTACAGAATTGAAAAAGGCCGGATTCAACGGACCTGTCATGGTGGAATGTTGCGAACTTTCGGACAAATTGGAAACGGTCACCGCCAACGCACGTGCGAATCGGGAATTTCTGGAAAAACTTTTTGCGTCGCTTTGAGAAATTTCTAGGCAGGAACCTGCGCTGATTCGAGAATAACTTCCAGTCCTTCGCGGGCGGCTTCGACGATTAGTTTGCTTCCTTTTTCCAAAGCTATCTCGCGACCGCGAGCCACGAAACGTGAAATTATTTCGTCGGTGTGGTCGGGATCATGATGAAAAAGAAATAGCCGTTTCACACCCGCTTCGATGGCGAACGCGACTGAATCTTCCATACAACTGTGTCCCCAACCGACGTGAGATTCGTATTCGGCGACGTCGTATTGCGCGTCCAAAATCAACACGTCGGAATCGCGCACGAAATCGGCGAGCCGTTCATCCTGCTGGCGCGCAAAATCCTGTTCTTCACTCGAAGCCTGCGGAAGTTTTTGAGCGCGCATTCTTTGAAACAATTCAACATCGGTCAGGTAAGAAATCGAGCCATCCGAAGTGAAAATCCGGTAGCCAGTGCAGATTCCAGGGTGATTCAGGAATTCCGCCTGCACGCGAATGGAGCCAATATTAAAATTAACATCCTTCAATTCCTGGATGCTCACGTGACTGGGCAGTTCGCACATGCTGATCGGGAAATAGGAACTTTCCATTTGTGCCGACAAAATATTTTCCAACCCTTTGCGCGCGCCTTCGAAACCGAGGATCGAAATTTTGTTCTTCGGATTGTAGGCCGGGAGAAAATAAGGAAAGCCTTGGATATGGTCCCAGTGTGTGTGGGAAATCAGCAGCGTCAAGCTAACCGGCAACCCCCTAAATTCACTGTTCAAAGCCACGCCGAGCGGGCGAATTCCTGTGCCTGCATCCAGAATGATGATTTGGTTTTCCGCGCGAATTTCGATGCACGAGGTATTACCACCGTAGAAAACCGTATCCGCACCGGGCGTTGGAATGGAACCGCGCACGCCCCAAAATTTCAAGCGAGCCGGGCGATCGGAAATAGCTGGAAGAGCATCGCTTCCACTTTTTTCCTCTGGAGTTTTTTCTCCGATGATGCGCGCCAGGATTGCTTTCAATTCATTCGGCACCAGCGGTTTGATCAAATATTCGTCAGCACCCGCTTCGAACGCATTCAACCGATCCGTGGCGTAGCCGCTGCCGGTCGTAACGATAATTTTTGTGTTTAGCAATTGGGCTTTGTGCGCGCGCAGATTACGACAGACCTGAAAACCATTACAACGCGGCATGAGCAAGTCGCAGAGGACAATTTCCGGGCGGTGTTCGAGCGCAAGTTTCAGTCCAAGCTCGCCATCTTCTGCCTGCAAAACGCGCCAGCCATGATCCGTCAGCCAATGAGAAAGTGCGTCACGAAACGCGCGATCGTCATCAATAAGCAGAACGGTCTTCATTTTTGCTGGGCTACTGTTTCAGTTTCGCAAGAAAAGACAAGTCCTCGTGAACGTAAAACATTTTGAAACACCCGATAATATTATCTAGCCACGTCGTCTATTTCTGCGCTAGATAAACGCGGGTCTGGATTGGGAAACACATTCATCAATGGGCATTATGGGAAAAAACATGGACAAAAACACTCCGGAGCAATTTCAAGGATTTTTACGACTTCTGCTATCCGCAACCGTTTTCTGGGGCGTGATTTCATTCTTCATCTGGAGATTTTGGTTTTGATGTTTCAAGCTTCTTTTGACTGAAAATCAGTTTAAGTCCCACTTTGCGCGCCGGGAGATTCCAGTTAAATTTTCCGCATGAAATCAAGTCGTGGGATTTTCCTTGGATTGTCGCTTTCGATCTTTCTGCTGACCGCTTGCAGCAGCGCCTATTATTCCGCTTATGAAAAATTCGGCGTTTACAAACGCGACCTCCTGAAAAAACGAGTCGTGGCGGCGCGCGACGGCCAAAAAGAAGCAGGCCAGCAATTCAAAGACGCTTTGACCCGGCTCACGGAACTTTATGGTTTCAGCGGGGGCGATTTGGAGAAAGTTTATGATTCTTTAAAAAGGGATTTTGACCGTTCCAGCGCCAAGGCCGAAGATGTGCGGAAAAGGGTCAAAGAAGTTGAAAGCGTTGCCAACGATTTGTTCGCCGAGTGGGAAAAAGAGCTCAACGACATTTCGTCAGCGAACCTGCGGGATAAAAGTCGGCAACAACTTCGCGAGACGAAAAATCGTTACGAGGATTTGCACAGCGCCCTCAAACGTGCCGAAAAAAGCATGGATCCTGTGCTGACGCAATTTCGCGATCATGTTTTATTTTTGAAACATAACCTGAACGCGCAGGCTTTGTCCTCGCTGCAAAAAGAAGCGCTCAACATTCAGGACGACATTACCAAACTTCTGGGCGAGATGGATAAATCGATTCGGCAAGCGGACAATTTTATTAACGCGTTACCCTGATTTCTTTTCCGCCGATTTTTCTTTCAAGACGTTCAATGCCGCCGACGCCGCGGTGCTTTCCGCCAACTTTTTGCTTTTGCCAACGCCGCGGCCTAATTCGATTCCGCCATGGCGCACCACACACTCAAAATCGCGGTCATGGTCGGGGCCTTGAATGGAAATGACCTCGTATTCCGGAGCGTCTAGGGAATTTGTCTGAAGCAATTCCTGCAATTCACCCTTGGGATTTTCTAAATTAGGAATGACGGTTAGTTCGCCAAAAGCGCCGTGGAAACAGCGCAATACAAATTCCTTCGCTGCGTCGTAACCCTTGTCCAAAAAAATCGCGCCAATCACCGCTTCAAAGGCATCGGCCAGAGCAGAACTTCGACCACGGCCAATGTTCGCCATTTCGCCGCGGCTCAGAATTAAATATTGATCCAATCCGATGCGCCGCGCTTGTTGGGCCAGCGTCCGGCGGTTGACCATTTGTGCACGCGCTTTGGTCAAAGGACCCTCGCTGAATTGCGAAAATTTTCCGTAAAGTTCACTCGTGAGGATCAAACCCAAAACCGAATCGCCCAAAAATTCGAGGCGTTGATTGGTTTGAACGGTCGGACCGAGTTCATGCCCGACTGAGGGATGAGTCAGCGCGAGCCGCAATAGTTCAACATTCTTAAAATAGTAGCCGAGTTCATCCTGAAGTTTTTTGAAGTCAGCCACAAATTTAATGACGAATTACGAAAAGCGAGTGGCGAAAAATTATTTCTCCCCGACAATTTCCGCAGCGGCTTCGGGCGTTTCTACTTCTTCTGCGACGGGCGCGGAAGCATCGGGAACTGGCGCAGGCGCTGGGGGATTCAAGCCGTGCTCCAAAAGCTGAGCAACGTCGCGTTGGACTTCTTCGAGTTGGTTTAACTGCAAATTGGGATCGATGATGGTAAAGATGTCTCCTGTCCTGGGCTGTTCGTAAACGAAAACGCGCTGGCCATCCCGCTTCAATTGCTCTTTGATTTTGAGCAGTCTTTTTCGCTCAAGCATGACTGCCAAAATGTAACAAACCGCGCCATGCTTTGGGTCGTTCAGCTCGATTAATTTTCGCAAAAGCGTTTCGGCGTTTTCCTTTTCAATCGCTTCGGGTGCGACGGCAGGGGGCGCTTCGTAAACTCCATGCCATCGTGAAATCACATCTTTCTTATCCGTCCCACCTTCCGAAAATTGCGATTTCCAGCAGGGATCGCAAACATCGAGGCGGCGCAATTCACTTTTTTCATCGAACAAAAGCGTGTGATAAACCTGTTGATCGGCAAACGGTTGGGCGCAGGACTGACAGGCGTGGGCGCGGGATTGAATATTCCATTCGTTCATCGTCGTTTATGAATCTTAATCAGTTTTCGCAGGGGAATAAATTACGTTCAAGAGTAAGAACAAAAAGTGCGTTGGGAAGAATATTTATCCCGCCAACTAAGTTTTTGATTGAAGCTCTGGCCGAAATAGCACGTCATATCGCCTCGATGAAATTTACACGCTTTCTGCAACTCGTCGCTCTGGCGCTTGTTATTCCACAAAATCTTTTGGCGGCCGAAAGCTTGCCAACCGTAAAAACCAAAGTGGCCTATCCGGAGCTGAAATTGACGCGACCTCTCTGGCTTTGCGAATCGCCCGACGCTACAAAACGAATTTTTGTCGCCCAACAGGACGGCAAAGTTTTGATTTTGCCAAAGACCCGCGCGGGCAAAGAAACCAAAACGTTTCTCGATATTTCCGACCGCAAACCTTATGAAAAAAATGAAGAAGGGCTGCTTGGTTTTGCGTTTCATCCAAAATTTAAAATGAACGGAAAATTTTACGTTTATTACTCCCAGCAAAACCCAAAACGAAGCGTGGTAAGCGAGTTTACGACTTCAAAATCGAATCCGGATGAAGCAGATAAATCAAGCGAACGTATTCTCCTGGAAATTCCGCAACCAGATTGGAATCACAACGGTGGCGCGATTAATTTTGGGCCGGACGGCTTGCTTTACATCGCGTTGGGGGACGGCGGCGGCAGCGATGACAAATATCGGAACGGGCAGCGCAAGAACACGATGCTCGCAAAATTGTTGCGCATCGATGTGAATTCGCGCACTGGCAATCTACCCTACAGAATCCCCAAAGATAATCCGTTTATCAAACACAAAGAATTTGCGCCGGAGACATTTGCCTGGGGTTTGCGCAATCCGTGGCGGTTCAGTTTTGATCGCAAAACGGGCGAACTTTATTGCGCGGACGTGGGACAAGTAAAATGGGAGGAAATCAACATCATCAAAAAAGGCGCCAATTACGGCTGGGGTTTTCGCGAGGGTTTTCATGAATTTGGAACGAATACCCCACCGGAAAATGAAAAATTCAGCGATCCGATTCTGGAATATCCCCACAACACTCAGTTGGCCACTAATCATACCCCAGGTTTATCGGTGACCGGTGGTTACGTCTATCGGGGCAAGAAAATCCCTGCGATGCGCGGTGTTTACGTTTATGCGGATTTCATGGTCGGCACAATTTGGGGATTGCGTTATGAAAACGAAAAAGTTACGACCCACGGTGTTTTGGAACTGCAACCCAAGGGAGGGTTGCCGCGTCAAATCACCAGTTTCGGCGAAGATGGCGACGGCGAAGTATATATTTTGGGTTATGACGGCCGTATTTACGAATTCGAAGAAGTGAGTAAACCGCTCGTTTTCCACTGAAAATCGACTGCATACCTTGCCTAAGGGAATTCCTTAAGCATTTATTTGTGCAAACCTGAGAATGATGTATTGTGTGTCGCGTTTCATTTCCGAAACGACACTTTGACCGGCCAAGTTAGCGGGTCACGCAGAAGAATTTCCGAAGGTAAATCGTGGAAAACCGCCTTACAAAAAGGCGGTTTATTTGCCTTCGGCAGAGATGGAAGCACTTTAACTATGTTGAAAAGGACGACTCAAAAGTCAACGAAACGGCCCGGCACCAAAAAAACTGCGAAAGCAGAAATGGTTGCCGTGACTTCACCCAGCGCAGCCAATCTTGCCGCAGGCAATGGAACCTTGCATGCCGACGCCGATGTGGCGGCAAAGCTTAAGGAACTCATTCATCTTGCGCAGGAACAGGGTTATCTCACCTACGACGACATCAATGATGCGTTACCCGATGAGATGATTGCGCCGGAAGATCTGGATGCCATTTATACTAAATTACGCGAGCGCGATATCGAGATTGTCGAAAGCGCCGAAGCCCGCCGCACTAAACCCGCGCCGGCTGACGCCGAAGAGCCCGAAGAAGAAAACGTGCGTCTCGATATTCTCGACGACCCGGTTCAGATGTACATGAACCAGATGGGCAAAACTCCCCTGCTCACACGCGAGCAGGAAGTTGAAATTTGCCAGCGCATTGAAGGAGCGGAGGGCGATGCCCGAAAAATCATTCATCGTTTTGGTTTCGCTGGAAAAGAGCACATTACCCTTGCTGAAAAACTACTTTCCGACCCGCCGCAGGAACGTTTTGACCGCGTCGTTGCCGATAAAAAACTCGGATTTCGCGAAAGCCATTTGAAACAGATGGTCAAGCTGATCCGAAAGGTGCGCACCCTCGACCAAACGCTCGATCAAAAATATTCCGAATGGGAAAAAGCGCCTTCTAAAGTCAAAAAAGAAAAATTGGCCATTGAGCTGGAAAAGCTGAACAAAAAGATGGAAGCGGTTTTTCCTGAATTTGAATATCGCCCAAAATTTTTGGAGGAATTGACTGCCGTTGCTGCCAACATTCACGAGTTGCTCCATGTCAGCAATAGCCACATCAAAATTCTGGAGAAACAACGCAAATCAGCGCAGCAACAAGCCGCCATTTCCGTAGAGGAAAAGAAAATTCAGAAACTGGAAAAACTTGTCCGCACGCCTTGCGCTGAATTTTTCCAGGCGTTTGAAAAGCTCAAACACGCTCAACTTCAAGCGCACAAGGCCAAGACCCACATGGCCGAAGCCAATTTGCGCCTCGTCGTTTCCGTTGCCAAAAAATACATGAACCGCGGCCAATCGCTCTTGGATTTAATTCAGGAAGGCAACATCGGTTTGATGAAAGGCGTCGAGAAATTTGAATACCAACGCGGCTACAAATTTTCGACCTACGCGATCTGGTGGATTCGTCAGGCGATCACGCGCTCGATTGCCGATCAAGCGCGCACCATTCGTATCCCGGTGCACATGATCGAAATTCTCAACAAACTTTGGCGCGTTGAAAAACAATTGCTCCAGGAATTTGGCCGCGAAGCAACGACTGATGAAGTTGCTGATGAAATGAACATGTCGGTGACGCGCATTCACGCGTTGCAGAAAATGGCGCAACAACCGATCTCGCTGCAAACGCCCATTGGTGAGGAAGGCGACGTGAGTTTCGGCGATTTGATTGAAGATAAATCCGCCGAGAATCCGTGGGAAACCACCAGCGCCCATTTGCTCAAGGAAAAATTAACGGATGTTTTGGCAACGTTGACGGAACGCGAACGAACCATTGTGGAAATGCGTTTCGGTTTGACCGATGGTAACGAACGGACGCTTGAAGAAATCGGCCAGCAATACAAAGTGACCCGCGAACGCATTCGTCAAATCGAAGCGAAAGCATTGCGCAAATTACGTCATCCAACGCGCATTCGGCACTTGCAAGGATTCTTGGCGGCGCAAGAAGCGGCTTAAAATTCTTCAAAACATCAAAGCCGGACTGGAAACAGTCCGGCTTTTTTTATTTCCCAAAAAATTCGCAAACTACTTTGCAAACATAGTTCACCTGCTCGTCGGTCAGTTCAGGATACATCGGCAGCGGCAGGATTTTTCTGGACGTAGATTCGGCCACAGGAAAATCACCAGCCTTGAAATTTAAATCCGCATAAAGTTTTTGGAGGTGCAGCGGCAAAGGATAGTAAATAAGCGTCGGCACACCACGGTCAGTTAGAAATTTCTGTAACTCATCACGGCGTTCCGTCAAAACGGCATAAACGTGAAACACATGCGTGTTGCCAGATGCCGTTAAAGGAAGTTTCAACGGCAACTCGGCAAAAGCTTTTGAATAACGCACGGCGATTTCTGCGCGGCGTGCGTTCCATTTGTTTAAATGCGGGAGTTTGACGCGCAGAATCGCCGCTTGAATCTCATCGAGCCGCGAATTGAAACCATGCAGATCGTGGTAATAACGTTTTTCGATTCCATGCACGCGCAGCATGCGAAGTTTTTTCGCCAGCGATTCGTCATTTGTGACGACCATCCCGCCATCGCCATCCGCGCCGAGATTTTTTGTGGGATAAAAACTAAAACAACCCAGCCGCCCAAAACTTCCCACGCTTTGCCCCTGATATTTCGAGCCAATGGCTTGCGCGCAATCTTCAATGATCGCGATGCCACGCGAATCAGCGAGCGAATGGATTTCGTTGAGCGGCGCGGCTTGTCCAAAAAGATGAATTGGAATAATTGCTTTTGTGCGCGGAGAAATTTTTCGCGCCACTTCCGCCGCGTCTAAAACGAACGTGCGCGGATCAATGTCCGCAAAAACAATCTTCGCACCGACTTGATGGATCGATTCCGCTGGAGCGATGTAAGTGAAAGGCGACGTAATAACTTCGTCGCCAGGGCCAATTTCCAGAGCGCGCAACGCCAGCGTCAACGCATCAGAACCGGAATTCACTCCAATGCCAAATTTCGTTTCGGTGAACGCAGCGATTTCCTTTTCAAATTCTGTGACGTTTGGCCCGAGAATGTAATGGCCGCCGGTGAGAACGCCTTCAACCGCGAGTGAGATTTCGTTTTTTAGCGCGGCGTGTTGCGCAGCGAGATTTAAAAAGGGAACATTCATTTCAGGAAATGCTTTCGAGGCTCGCGACATCCGCGACGTTTTGCATCTTCGCAGTTTTATCGATGCGTTTCATAAATCCGCTCAGCGCCGTTCCCGGCCCGAGTTCGATGAAGCGTGTGAAACCTTGCGCGAGGAGCAAACGCATTGATGCTTCCCATCGCACCGACGACGTCACTTGCGCAACCAGCTTCTCCCGCATTTCTTCAACCGGCCCGTGCGATTCCGCTGTCACGTTCGAAATCACTGGCACTGACGGTTCGTTGAAAACCACCGTCGCCAAAACATTTTTTAATTTGGGTTGCGCACTAGCCATCAATTGCGAGTGATACGCTCCGGCAACCGTGAGCGGCAACGCGCGTTTCGCTCCTTTCGTTTTCGCAAGCTCACAAGCCCGCAAAATTTTCTCAGCTTCGCCTGAAATTACAATTTGTCCGGGACAATTGAGGTTCGCCAATTGCACTCCAGCTTCCGCGCAAACCTCGCGCGTCGGAGATTCATCCAAACCGATGATTGCGGCCATGCTGCCTTTTGTGATTTCACAAGCCTCCTGCATAAAGCGACCGCGCTCGCGCACGATGCGCAATCCATCTTCAAAACTCAGCACGCCTGCCGCAGTTAATGCAGTGAATTCCCCGAGCGAAAGCCCCGCCGTGGCGTGAAATTCCAAGTCAGGAATTTTTTCACGAAGCAGTTGAAACCCGACCCAGCTCACCAGAAAGATTCCCGGTTGCGCGTTTTCAGTTTTGGTCAATTCCACTTCTGGACCATTGAAACAAATTGAAGCCAGGTCATAGCCGAGGATTTCATTGGCACGATCAAACCAACTTTTCGCACTTGAAAATTTTTCCGCCAAATCGCGTCCCATTCCGACGGCTTGTGCGCCCTGTCCGGCAAATAACAATGCGGTCTTGCTCATATTGAGCGGGGACTAAACACCAAAGAACAAAGTGATGAAAGCGAATTTCAGGATGGAACGGTTCAAGGCTGCGACAAGCGGTAGAACGTGTTCGTGGAAATAATTTCCCAAAAACTATTTTGCCCGAGGGTGGAAGGAACGTCCTGCCAATTCGGAAAGGAAAGCATTCCAGTTTTTTGAAGACGAATTCCTGCGCCGCCACTCCAAGTAATTGAAATGTTTGATCCCGCTGTAGAAATCGAATTGATGCTCAAAGCTCCTCTGGAAACAAAGCCGCCTGTAGTAAATTTCAAAATAAAACAATCGTTTTGACCAACACTCGATAGGGTCGGGCCAGCATTGGGATAAAAATTCGCGTTCGTTCCGTAAAATTGTCCGGTGATGTAGGCGTTGTCTTCCAGATCAATCGCTAGTCCGGCGG
>JBKJOZ010000286.1:0-3411 GCA_046595315.1 Limisphaerales bacterium | reverse complement strand
AGCGATTGCGACGCTTCGACGATAAACTGATGAATGCGGTCGTTGGCGTGCGGGTATTTTTGCCCGAGTCCGTGATAGACGACAACGGGCAGTTTCAGTTTATTCGCGGTCGCAATCGCCGCATCAATCGCGGCATTATCAAAGGCGCGAATGTTTTGCTGCAACCAGCACAAAACGTATTTCGCTTTTGTTCGAACGGCTTTATCATTTAATTTTCTGGCGCGTCTGTTGAGCTCCGGCGGTGATTTTCCCATCCTTGAAATTATAGCAGTCGAATATATTTGTCAGGGTGAATTTTTTCAAAACCGTTCAAAACAACAATTAGCGAGGTTGCGGGACTGACCTGCACCCGTAAAATTACCCCAAGTGGAAGGCGAGAATCAACTAAAATAAAAATAGGAGATTCGAGCAATGAAAAAGACTTTTACAGACGAGCAGATTGTTGGAATTCTGCGTGGATTCGAGCCGAGCGGAAAAACTATTAAAGAATACTGCCGGGAGAAGAATGTTAGCGAAGGCACATTTTACAAATGGCGCAGCCGCTTCGGGACGATGGAAGCTTCGGAGGTTAAAGAATACCGGCAGTTGCAGCAAGAGAACGCCAGATTGAAAAGACTGCTTGCTGAGCGCGATCTGGAAATTGATGTGATGAAAGAGGTGCTGGCAAAAAAGTGGTGACGGTTGCCGCCCGCCGGGAAGCGGTGGAGTTCATAAAAACGCGCCACATCTCCGAGCGGCGCGGTTGCCGCCTTGTTTCTTTGAATCGGAAATCATGCCGGTATCGGAAACGGCAGCAGGCGGACAGCGCGCTCATCAAACGGCTACGCGAGTTGGCGGTAGAGCATCCGCGATTCGGCTATCGGCGAATCCACGCGCTGCTCAAACGAGAAAATTTTAAGATCAATCTCAAATGTGTTTACCGGTTGTGGAAACAGGAGAATTTGAGTTTGCCGCCGTGCCGTCCGCGCAAGGCACGAGCTAAAACAACGGTCGGCATCATCCCGAAAGCTGAAAAAGCTAATCAGGTCTGGACTTACGATTTTGTCTTTGACCAGAGTTTATCAGGTCAGAGTTTGAAGATGCTGACTTTAATTGATGAATTTACCAGAGAATGTTTAGCGGTCGAGGTCGGAGTTTCCATCAAAAGCGAACGAGTCAGACGGATATTGCAAAGGGTTTGTTTGAATAAAGGACAGCCGGAAATGATCAGATCGGATAACGTACTACCTACGATTGTCAAGATGCCTTTTGGACGCAATTCTCCCGTGTGGCGGATTTCTCTGCCGTCGCTTTAATTTCTGTTGAAAACCGATTGACTTCCATCCTTTTTGAGAGAAAAACTTTGACCATAGTGACACAAGGTCAGCCGACGACCGCCTTCACGTTACTCAACACAAAGTTTTCTTCCGATGGAAGACCCAACTATTATCTACGAGGTCAGAGCGTGAACCTTCAAGGGCTCAGCGGCACTGCCTCAACGGCTCGGTGAATGGGTTATTCCATCGGTCACCGCGCCTTGATAGGCGCGATAAGCTTGTCGGCTTTTGATCAGCGCGTAAACCACCCGCGCCATCTTTGCCGTGCAGGCGGTGTACGCCTTGCGCTTGAGATCGCCGTTCAGCGGATCGGCACGAACATAACGGGCAAATTTTTCACGAAAGGTATTTTCGCGCATTCTGATCGCCACCGTTGCCGCCAGCCACAGAGCCGCCCGCAGCCGGGCGTTGCCGCGCTTGGAAATGGAGGATTGCCCGCGAAAGCTTCCCGACTGCTGCGTGCATAAATCCAAACCACAATATTTCAGAAACTGCTTTTCATGACCGAAACGGCGCAGATCTCCGGCTTCGGCTAAAATCGTCAGCGCAATGATCGGACCAATGCCGGGAATCGAGCGCAAAGTTTGATAATCGGCATTTTGGTTGAGGATCGATTCCGCCGTCAGTTCCAGTTCGGCCCGTTTCTGGCACAGTTCCAAATGGTCTTTCAACAACAGGCGAAAAGACGCGACCGCCTGCGAATCAAGCGGCACGGGAATCCCGACGCTGTGCTGCGCTTCGTGGTAGAAGGAGCGTAAGATCACTCGCTTGTTGTGCTTGGTGCGAATCAGTGCCGCCGCCGTTTCGAGAAACTCCGCTTCGCAGAGGGTGGTGACGGCTTGCGGAGTGGGAAATTCCAGCAGCAGTTTGGAAAACCAGCCGGAACGGGTATTACGCAGAAACCGCTCGGCTTCGGGAAAATACAGCGGCAGATAATGATTGAGCAAACTATGTTGAAGACGAGTTTTGCGCAAAGAGATTTGGTGATGCGTATTCGATAACTCCTGCCAATCATTGATCTTTTCAAAGACCGGATCGTGGTAGCGTTGAATGATGCCGGTCTTCATCAGATGCAGAATCACCTGAGCATCTTTGGGATCGTTTTTATCCCAAGAATTATGCAGCGCATCACGAGTGCGCGCCACTGCCAACGAAGAAACCAGACACAGGTCAAAGCCTTCTTTTTTAAGAAAGTAAGCCAGGTTGCGATGATAATCGCCGGTCGCCTCAAAACCGACCAGGCAAACCGGGGAAAGAGATTTCAGATATTGGCTGAGGGCTTGAAAATCAGCCAGTTGATTGCGGATAATCATTTTTTTGCGTTGACCGGAGCTTAATTCGATCAATCCGACGTGTTTCAGTTTGGCAATATCAACGGCTACCAAAAGACGGTGATTTGCGGTAATGTGTCCAGTTGTCACAACTACTTCTCCTTATTGTTAAATTTAGGCGGCAATCTAACTATACAATCAAGGAGAAGTGTTCGTGACAATCATAGTTTGAAGGTACTATGGTTCGGAATTTATCGGCAAAGCGGTCAATAATTGGTTAGCGGAAAACGGCATCAAGCCGGTATTTATTGAACCGGGAAAGCCGTGGCAGAATGGCAAAGGCGAAAGTTTCAACGGGAAACTCAGAGATGAATGCCTGAGCCGCGAATGGTTTTCGTCGGTCAAAGAAGCGCAGGTTATCATTGAGAGCTGGCGCAAGTTTTATAATGAGAAGCGACCGCCTTCGAGTTTGGAATATTTGACTCCTTTGGAGTTCAAATCAAGAATGGAGAGTAATAAATCTCTCGCTATTCAATTGGGGTAATAAATGGGGGCTGGACATTCCATTTAAAAAGAATTGATAAACGCCCGGACCGCTGCACGTGGTAAGAGTGGTGAAAGTTATCGAAGTAGGTGCCGCACTATTAAGAGCGGCTTCCGTAGTCATCATCAAAGTGTTCACTGCGGCTGGTTGCGAGGACTTCACTGTAGAGAAGAGCTCGCTTGTAGAAGCCGCCGGTTCAAAAAGACTAAAGTTATAGTCAATGTTTAATGCGTTCACGTGAACGGTGAACGTAAGCAAAAGAACAAAACATATCGCAATT
>JBKJOZ010000150.1:0-2522 GCA_046595315.1 Limisphaerales bacterium | reverse complement strand
TGCACGCGCTGGAGCCGACGCCTTTGTGAGCGGGACGGGATTGTTCGCGCAACGGAGTTTGAAATCGGGAATCTCTAAAATGCGAAAAATCGTGACGAAAAATTCGCCGACAAAAACGGTGAACGTGGAATTTGACGACGGATTTCTACTGGCTTCTGACTCCTAAATTCTAAGTTCTGTATTCTTTTTATGGCTGAAATAAAATTTGGAACCGACGGATGGCGCGCAGTGATCGCCGAAGATTTTACTTTTACGAATTTGGATCGCGTGGCGCAAGCGACGGCAGATTATTGGAACGCAAATCCCGTAGCCGGGACGCAAAAAAAAACCGTGGTTGGCTACGACCGCCGTTTTCTCTCCGATCAATTCGCGCGTCGCGTTGCCGAAATTCTCGCGGGAAACGGTTTTGTCGTGACGTTGACTGACGCTCCCACCCCGACTCCCGCCGTGTCTTTTGCGGTCAAAGATCAGAAAGCAATTGGCGGCGTCATGATCACTGCAAGTCACAATCCGCCTGCGTTCAATGGGTTCAAATTGAAAGCGCATTACGGCGGTTCAGCCGATCCTTCCATTTGTCAGGCCGTAGAAAAATTGCTCGATAAAAATCCAGTGCGCTTTATGCCGTCGGCTGAAGCGGAAAAGCCAAAAAAAATTCTCGTCGCAAATATTCGTCCGGCGCACTACGCCGCCGTAAAAAAATTAGTCAACTTCAAACTCATTGCACAATCAAAACTCCGTTTCGCGCACGAAGCTTTGTTTGGCGTGGGCGCGGGTTGCTTTGATGAATTATTGGCCGGGACAACTTGCCGCGTCACCACGCTCAACGGAAACCACGACCCAAATTTTGGCGGAATTAATCCGGAGCCGATTGCGAAAAATTACATCAAGAGCGCAGCGTATTTGAAAAAGCATCCGCATGACATTTGCCTTGTTACCGACGGCGACGCCGATCGCGTTGGCGGAATGGATGGGCGTGGAAACCTACTCACGACACACCAATTGATTTGCCTCTTGCTGCATCACTACGTCGTGAATCGCAAAATGCGTGGCCGCGTGATCAAGGCGCTCACCACCACTTCGATGGTGGATAAAATGTGTGCGCGTTACGGACTCGAGTTGGTCGAGACGGGTGTTGGTTTCAAATATATTTGCACTGAGCTAATGAAGCCCAACGTGCTGCTCGGTTTTGAAGAGAGCGGGGGAATCGGTTTTCCCGGACATATTCCCGAACGCGACGGCATCGCTGCCGGGATGTTGTTGCTGGAGCTTCTCGCGACAGAAAAAAAGTCCGTGAACGAACTTCTCAAAAATCTGGAGAAGCAGTTTGGCCCGCATCACTACGACCGGCTCGACACCCATTTCCCTTTCGAAAAACGCGCTGCGCTCATGGAATTCTGCAAAACCAATCCGCCTAAAAAACTTCTTCGTTCTCCGCTGGCAGAGGTCAAATCTTACGACGGCGTTAAATTTGTGGCGCAAGATGGGTCGTGGCTGATGCTGCGCGGCTCTGGCACGGAACCAATTCTCCGCATTTACGCCGAGGGCAAAAGTGACGCCGATGCACAAAGTCTGCTCAAGCTTGGCGTCAAGCTGACCAAAAAAGTTTAGTCAACGTGGAGCCGCGCCTGCTCGCTCACCGACGCGCGCTCTTTGTTCTAAAATTTTCCTCCGCTTTGGCAGAAAGCTGATTGAAAAACTCCTCTGAGCCGACTAAGTTTTGTCACAATGCTGGATGATCGTTCCTACATGCGCCGAGACGCGAGCCGCCCCCGCTGGTCGATGACCACGATTCTCCTCGTCGTCAACGCGGTTCTGTTTTTGATTCAAAGTCTTGCTGAGCATTACACAAGCTTTCCGGTAGATAAGTATTTGTATCTCAGCGCGGATGGTTTGCGACAGGGCTTTGTCTGGCAGCTATTTACTTTTCAATTCCTACATGTCGGACTTTTGCATCTGCTTTTCAATTCCATCGCGATCTATTTTTTCGGTCGAGCCCTTGAAGAAGCGCTGGGTGCAAAATCATTTCTCAAACTTTATTTCGCGTGTGGAATTTTCGGCGGGCTCGTGCAAATCGGCGGGGCTTTTCTACTTCCCAGTCATTTTGGTGGCGCGGTGGTGGGCGCTTCCGCTGGCGGCGCTGGTCTGATCGCAGCGTTTGCAACTTTGTTTCCAGAACGCTCCATCACCCTGCTTCTCTTTTTCTTTATCCCGATCACCATGCGCGCAAAATACCTCCTGGTTTTCAGTGCGATTTTTGCAGTTTTCGGAATTTTAATTCCAAACGACAACATTGCTCACGCGGCTCACTTGGGCGGAATGCTGGCGGGCGTTGCCTACATTCGTTGGTTTGTGTTGTCGGAAAATAAATTTCACTGGCCCTCGTTTGGTCGCAAGGCGTCCGTGCGTGAACTGGTCAGTGCCAATTCGGCTAAACCTCCTGCATGGCGACGAACAAAAGCTGCACCGCCGCGCGTGGAAGAACTGGCTCCTGCCGAATTCATCAGTCAAGAAGTGGATCCGAT
>JBKJOZ010000118.1:0-9626 GCA_046595315.1 Limisphaerales bacterium | reverse complement strand
GCCTCGCTGCATCCCCCAACTCAAACCGGAGAAACAAGAAAACAACAGCAACCAATAAAAGGGGACATTCTCTCCTAAGTTATCAAGGGGACATTTCTATTAAGTTTTGACACACCTCATTTCCGAACGCCGAGAAACAGTCTCGCCAATCCGAGCATCCAGTTCTCAACACCGAGCGCCGCACCCGACACCCTGAGCGTCGATCTCGCGACGCCGAGACCGGAGTTCGCGACTCTGAGCATCAATCTCTCGATCCTCAGCAGCGTCCGCGCAAAGCCGAGCTTCAAGTTTCGCGAACCCGATCAGGGTCCTCGCGATGCTGAGCTACGAGTTCGCGGACCTGAGCGGAGGTTTCTTGCAGCCGAGAGGCTGATTATCAGCTATTTACGTTGTTTTTTGGTGGGGCTTTTTAACGTGAATGAGAAGACTTTTTCTTCGTCCAATGTTGTAGCGGTTAAACAACCCGCGCAAAAAACAAATATGAAAAAAATTATTATATCTGGACTTCTGTTTCTGGGGGTTGGTGTGGCTACTTCCCAAGCGGGAGTTTCCTTTGGGATTTCCCTAGACGACAGCCACCATCACCACCGCAATCGTGAACGTGTAATTGTCGTGCCGCAACAGCACCACGCCCCGGTTGCCGTTTATACCCAGTCTGAATCAGGTTATCGCAATTACGGCAATAATGGCTACAATGGCTACAACTCAGGTTACGGCCAATCTCGATTTGAGAGACACGAGGAGCTTCATCATAATTTAGAGCATCAGCATGATCAGTATCATCATGATGCCCAACATCGTTCCGATTGGTAACAAACCGGTTTCATACAACCCCTTTCTGCCTTGACCCGATGCCCGGCCGAAAGGGGCGTTTGCTGCCTATTTCTTAGCTTTATCAGCTTCTTCGATTTTCTTCATATATTTCGCCGGCTCTTTTTTGAAGTCTTTCAAGCAATCTTTGCAGCAAAGTTTGATTTCCTGCCTTTCGTGCGTGAACGTGGTCAGTGATGTTTGTAGAAGCCGACGCCTTTGATGTCGTTCCACGACGTGGTTTGATGGCAGAGAAAACATTGGTTCACTTCGGCGTGATGCTGCCCCGCCACCGTCATCGAAACCATTTTGAAGTGCATCATATAATGGCTTGGCGGCGCTTGATGGCATTGCGCGCACGATTGTGACGCAGGCGAAGGATGGCGGAATTCGGGAACGGTCCACTGTGCCGTCGCATGACACTGCGCACAATCTTTGCCGAAAAGTCCGAAGTGACGGTCTTTCGTTTGGTGACACGTTGCGCAATTCAGGAGCAATTCCTCGCGTTGCAGGTGCGGCGAAACCGGGGTTGCATCTTTCCCTTTGAACCAGGCAACCAATTCGCTCTGAGCTTTAACGTCTTTGGCGGTCGTCTCATTTTGTTTCAAACCAATCCGCGCCAGAGCGACGTGATCCATTTTTGTCGTGGTCTGGATTTGCCCCTGATGTTCGAGATGGCACACGGCGCACTCGGCGACGTTCGCATGAAATGCAGTGGGCTGCCGTTGCAGAATAGCTTGGTTGTTCGCATGGCAGACGATGCAATTCTTCGCCTCGACGCCCTTGACCGGCGTGTGGCAGGCGGCGCAATTATTTTCGAGAAGGGCGTGCGCTTTTGATAAGTGGCCGGGAACGACGGCTCGTTGCGCCGCGACTTTCGCCGGTGCAAAATGCATGAGCGCCAGCGTTACCGTTGCGATGCTTCCGATGATGAGCGCAATCGTCACAACGAGCTTCGTCATGGGAGCCACCTCAATCCAAAATAAATGCCGGAAGCAATATGCGCGGCCAGCAACGCATACATCGCCACCGAGAGAATAATGTGAGCTTTCAAAGCGCGCGAAAACCAGCGCATCAACAACTCATGGGTGCGGATGGAATATTCCAGGTCCGCCACGCTTTCGGCTAAAAGCGTGACCTGCGCGGCGGCGGGGTTGAATGCCAGTGATAAACCGAGCGTGGCCAGGAGTGGTCGTTTCGGAAAACCCTTCTTTTCCGCAGCCGAATTTTCCAGCACTCCCCAGGCGCTATCGAGATCCCCTCGCGCGGTTTGCAAAAGCAGGAGTTTGTCCTTCATGTCGCGATTAACGAATGGAGTCAGGTAACGCAGCACAAACCCGCTCACCACCACCAGCATCATGGTCGCAGTGAGGGCAATACCGAGCAGGCTGTTATACTTGTGTCCGGTATGAATCAGCGCGAGCAACGCCCCAAAAATTCCGGTGTAAAGGTGAATCGAAAGCCACGCTTGCATCGAAATGCGTTTGGTCAGCAATCTTTTAAAAAATGGAATGCGTTTCGCGATGACATAAACCAGCGGCACGAGCATCAGCACGGCTCCTGAAATTCCGAACGCCGACCCGAGGCCACTGCCTGCAAACCGTGGCGAGACGTGCAAGAGAAACCCAAGCCATGCAAACACCAGCACCACTAAGATGCTGGTGACAATGATGCGTTCGTGATTTTTCATCTACGCCTCCACCGTCACTTCCGTTTTCGGTTTTGCCTGACACGCCAGGACAATACCGTTTTTTTTGTCATCGTCGTCGAGTGAATCCTGCACTTCCATGAAAACTTCGCCCGTCGTCTTTTTTACCTTGCACAGACCGCACGTTCCGATGCGGCAGGAGAAGTCGATGCCGATCCCAAGTTCTTCCGACAATTCCAGAATCGTTTGTCCCTCACGAATTTTCGCAGACTTGTGGTTTTTCGAAAACGTGACGAGTGGGCCAGTGGCCGTGGGAGTTGGTTTCGCGGTGGTTCCGGGAACGCTCAGAGGAGGTTTGACCGCTCCGAACTGTTCGCTTTTCACCTTGTCTGGGGAGACTCCGATTTCCGTCAAAAGCGCCTTGGTTGTGTCCATCATCGAAACCGGCCCGCAAACATGAACTCGCTTGGAAGCAAGCTCCGGCACCGCTTGTGTGAGCAACTCTTTCGTAATGCGTCCGCGCGTTCCTTTCCAGTCCGCGCTTAGCTTGGACATGGTGACGACGACGTGCAACTTCGGGTTGCGACGTGGCAGCTCTGCGATCTCTTTTTGAAAAATCAAGTCGGCGGGAGTGCGGCAGGAATGAATAAAATAAATCTCGCCCGGCCACGAGCGTTCCGAGAGATACCGCGCGATGCTCATCATAGGCGTGATACCGACGCCCGCTGAAATGAGAACGATGCTTTCCGCTTCCGCTCCCGTGAAAGTGAACGTGCCAACCGGTCCCGCCGCTTCGATGGTGTCGCCGACTTTGACCAGATCAACGATATGGCGAGAGACAGCCCCACGACCTTCGCGTTTTACGGTCAAATCCACAAAGTCGCGCTCATTCGGCGAAGACGAAATGGAATAGGAACGATTCATCCTCGCGCCACCAATCCAGAACGCGACGTTCAGGAATTGACCGGGTAGGAACGTGAAAGGAATTGGCCCGCCGCCGGGCGCACGCAGGCGGATTGTTTTCACCGAAGGCGTTTCGTTGGCAATGCTGTCAACTTGAAGCTGTCCACGCCATTTCGCTTTCAACGGCAACGCCGCCGCCCCGGTAGCCAGAGAAATCTTTTCATCGGGTGTTGCGCGCGGATCACTCATGCGTTTATGCGAGCGGAGGTGCAGAGCCAGGCGGTGGAGAACTCCCATCGGATTCAATTCGTCCGAAGAGCGCTGCCGCGCGGCGCATCTTGAAGAAATACATCGCGAGCATGGCGAACGCGAACACGATGAGCAGCCCCATTGTGAAGAGGTGAAACCACGATAGTCCACGCGCACCATGCGCTTCTCCACCCGCGACCGGAGGTTGAAGATTCATCTCGCGTTTGAACCAGGCCATCGCGATCCCTTGCGGCGCTTTTCCTTCAACTAACGCGCGCCGTGCCGCAATGCCGCTGTCGAATTGGGCAATACCTTCCCGCAACAGGGTCGTTGCCTCCTGCATTGCCGCGTAATTGTTTGAACGAGCGTGGTTGTTCAGCGCGTCGAGCGCGCGCGCCATCAAATCCGTTCCGGCCCACATTCGTTCTCCTGCCAGCCGGTCAACCTCGCGACGTTGCTCTGGCGTGAGTTCTGGCAAGGCCATGAGAGACGGATACAACTCCTTCGGAGGTGGTGTGAACATGCCTTTCATCATCTCACCCATTCCTTCCATCATGCCACCCATGCCACCCGTCCCGCTGGCATTGGTTCCGCCAGCAGTTGGTCCGGGATGATGCGCCGCATGTTCATCAGGCGAAGTTTGCCCATTCCCCAAGGCGCATAGCATCATGGTTGACAGCGTCATCGCACCGCGCACACCTGCTTTCAAAATGCGACCCATCCTTACCTCACTTCCAAAACGCGATTCATGGTGCCGAAAGAATTTGCGCAGCAATCAGCGTGGTTTTGATCTTCATCCCGCGCGCCCGGTTTGCAACACCATTGCCCGTCGATCACGAATTTGTATTCGTGACGACCCGCTGCAAGCGGCAATGCTACAGTCCATTCGCCATTCGGCGGCTCGCGGTGCATCGGCGTGGTGTCAGGTTTCCAATCGTTGAAATCGCCAGCGATAAAAACTTGTTTCACGTTCGGCGCGAGGCATGACAATCGAATCCGATGGGTCCCATTCGGCGGTTGAGCGTTTTGATGCGTTGGTTTCGATCCATTCTTTTTCATGTTTTTCTTTCTTTCTTGGTTGTGGTGCGGAATCGCCGCACCAGATTTTTATCGGCCTCTCACATGTCTTTCATCCCGCCCGCAGGCATCGCCGTTGCCGGAGCAGGCGGCGCGAAACCGGTCAGAATTTTGCGTTGCTCGTCGGTCAGGATTTTACTCGCGTCGCCCACGGCGCGGATGAAGGAAAGACGCTCATCGCCGTTTAGCTTTCCGATCTCAGCAAGCTTCGTTTGGATTTTTGCGGCGTCCGGCTGATCGGCAGCGGTGAGTATCCACAGTTCCTGCTCAGCTTGTTCAATCGCGCGATCCGCAGTGCTTTTCGCGAGCAGCGCTTGTTCCTTGGCTTTGTTAAGACCGGCTTGCTGCTCCGTCGTGAGCGCGATGTGTTGCGGGTGATCGAGGAAGAAGTCCGTCGCGCCAATGTGATAAAGATGCGATGCGCCGGGAAAGCCGGGAAGCACAGATTGCGGCATGGCACCCGGCGTGCCGCTGCTCATCGCGCTCATGCCCATCATCCCGGCCATTTCCATCTTGTCCATAGCCATGCCACCACCACGACTCATTCCTGTTGCTGGCGCGGGGGACATCGATCCGCCTCCTCCCATCTTCATCATGTCCATTCCCATTCCGCCGCCGCTGGGCATCGGTGCGCTGGTGCCGCCCATGGACATCATTTTAGCCATCATGCCCATCATCTGACTCATCATCCCCATCATTCCACCGGCGGGTGTGGCACCGCCGCTCATGCCCGCCATCGGCGGAGCCGGTGTTGCGTCTGCGCCCCTGCCCGGCATGGCCGCGCCGGATTTCATTTTATCCATTCCCATGCTCATAGGCGGAGTCGCGGCCATCGGAGGCGCACCTTTTGCAACCACGGCTTCAAGATGAGCGACCTTCGCCTGCAACTGCGAAAGTTGCTGCAAAAGCACAGCGTCGCCTTTGGCCCCATCTGGAGGCATTAAACCAGCCGCGACGTGTGCCGCGTGTGATGGGTCGGTCGGCGGATCAGCCGCGAGGATTTTCTGTGGGACGCTCAAGAAGGTTGCCACGGCCAGCAGACTGGCAGCCATGAGACGTGTTGTGATAATTTGGTCTCGATTTTTCATATTCAGTTTGTGTGTTGTTGTCTTCGCAAATTCATTTCTCGCTACGCTGTTACCCGCAACAGCCGCCCGACTTTTCCTCAGGGTTTTCGCCAGTGGGTGTGGACAGAAACTTTTGCCGACAGTGTTCGCTGCAAAAGTAGAACGTTTTTCCATCGCGTTCGGCGTGGAGAGCGGTTGCTTCGTCCACGGTCATTCCGCAGATGGGGTCTTTGGTCATTGCCTTTGATTCTTTCATGATTGTGTTTCTTTCTTTGTTGTTGGCCCGGCCCTGCTTTCACAGAACCGGGCTTGAAACGGCATCCAACAGATGTCGTGCTTATTGCTTCTCTTTCGGAGTTTCGAGTTTCTTCAGATACTTCGCCGGTTCTTTCTTGAAGTCTTTCAAGCAATCTTTGCAGCACAGTTTAATTTCTTGTCCTTCATGCGTGAATACATAGGGCTTGCCGTGCTCGCCGAGTTTTTCGTCAGAGACGATGCACTTGTCCAATGGATACGCCTTTGCTTTTTTATCGACAACCTTCTCCGTGGAGTTCGCGTCATGTTTGTGTCCTTCGTCCGCTCGGATGAAAGACGGTGTTGCAACGAGCAAGGTCGCTGCCGCTAATACTGTCAGTGTCTTTTTCATTTGTTTCCTTTTGTTTGTTTTCTGTTTTTCCCGTCACCAGCGACGGTAAATTCTTTAATGATCATGTTTCTCGACCAATGCCATATCGCACTTCGGACATTTACCTGGCGCGTCCTGCACGATTTCGGGATGCATGGTGCAAGTATATTTATGAGCGTGATCTGCACTCTCTTCTGTCCCGGATTTTTTACATCCGGTGATCCCGAGACTTCCTGCGGTAAGCGCCAAAGCGGCAATGAGCATTGGCAGTATCATTTTAGTTTTCATTTTAGTTTTCTTTTTTGTTTTGTTGTTACGGAATTTTTAACCGACCGATTATTTCATTCTTCGCCAGCATCGATGACGAGGAAGGAACCGGCCCGCACCACGCTTCATTAAGGGCTTTGTTACGTAACGCCGCTTGTTTCGCATCCGACACGTCGATGCCATCGCGTTTCAAATCTTCTGAACGCGCCACATCTGCCACAGTTCCCGGGGGATGTTGATACCAACCGGGATCTTCATAGCTCGTGAGGTTTTCGCGGACTTTCACAGTGGTAAACAAACCACCCATCGCGATGTAGTCGAATGGTCCAGGTGCTCCAGCCATCGGAATGCTATTTCTTGGATTCTTCATTCCCATTTCGCCCATGTCACCCATCCCGTCCTGACCCATCGCCATGTAGCCGGGAATAAATTTACGGATTTTTTTTGTGAGACCTTCTGTATCAACGCCAATCAGGTTGCCGAACTGATGCCCCATTTGGTTCATGGTGTGATGCGTCATGTGGCAATGCATTGGCCAATCACCAGGTTCATCGGCCACAAAGTCAAACGTCCGCGTCTGCCCGACCGCAGTGAGAACAGCCGTTTCAGGTTGTTGGGCCGATTCAGGAATCTGTCCGCCATCCGTCTCGGTGATTTTAATCTGGTAGCCATGCAGGTGAATCGGGTGATGACTCATCGCGCTCAGGTTCACCAGACGAATTCGAACACGGTCGTTCAGTTTTGCGACGATCGGCGCAGTGCCGGGAAACGCTTTGGCATTGAACGTGAAAATATTGAAATCAGTCATTTCGTTCGGGTCAGGCCGACGCGCTCCCACTTCAATCTTCCACTCGCTCATCATGTAGGCGAAATCGCGGTCAGGGCGTGGATTCTTCGGGTTACGTGGATGGATGATGAACAGTCCCATCAGGCCCATCGCCATTTGTGTCATCTCGTCATGGTGCGAGTGATACATATGCGTGCCATGTTGCCGGAGCGTGTATTCGTATTTAAAAGTTTCACCCGGTTGGATTGATTTCTGAGTTAATCCAGCAACCCCATCCATGCCGTTCGGAAGCAAAAGCCCGTGCCAATGAATCGAAGTAGCTGCCGGAAGTTTATTGGTCACATAGATACGAACCCGGTCCCCCTCGACGGCCTCAATGGTTGGCCCGTGAACCTGTCCATTAAAACCCCAACAATGCGCTTTGAGTCCGGGGGCAAATTCGTGATTCATTACCGGCTCAGCAACTAAATGATAAACCTTCACGCCATCCACAACTTTCCACGGCAACGTGCTGCCGTTGGGCGTAATCACTTGCGTGTAATCTTTTCCCGCTTCTCCCGGCGGATGAGTCGGTTTGGGATCAATGCGTTCCATCAAGGGTTTATTTTTATTCGCAGCGGCAGAAGTTTCACGAGGTTTGTCCGGCTCACGCGTTTCAACTTGCGCGTTAAGTTTATGCAAGAGCGTTGCGCCACCGGCGAGCGTTGCCGCGCCTGCGACAAATTTTCTTCGACTGAATTTATTTTCAATATTCATAAAATTTCAAGGTTTGTGCTGTTGATGTTCATCCGAGGTTTTTTCAGGCGGCGACGGTTTTGCCGACGGAACGATTTCATTGCTCAATTTTCCGCCCACTGCTTTTTCCAATTCAACGCGGGCAATCCAATAATCCCGCAACGCCTCGATGTAACCACGCTCCGCTGCCAGTTCCCGTTCCTTGGCCGCGAGCAATTCATAATTGCCCTTCTGCATCGCGTTGTATTGAAGCAGCGTCTCTTGAAGAATTCGTTGACGTTGTGGCAGGAGAACTTTTTCGTAATAAGCCGACGCATCGCGCGAAGCAATGAGCGTGTCGCGAGCTTCACGAATTTCCGAACGAACGTTCACCGCCAACGCTTCAAAGTTTCGTTGCGCCTGCCGATATTGCGCGGACAATCGCGCCAAAGCGGATTGCCCTTGATCGAACAACGGCAACTCCAGCGAAAGACTCGGGCCAGTGACGCGCTGTCCATCGGTGTCGCGCTCCGTGCTGACACCAATTTGTGCGCCGGGAAAAAATCGTGACTTACTCTTTAAATGCAATGCACCCGCAACGGTTTGCATTTGGATTCGCGACGCAGCCAATTCCAGCCGTTGACCAACGCCGAGCGATTCCAAATTTTCCATTGGTAATTCGCGTTCCGGCAACGCGGGCAAACCTTCGGCGGCTTTCCAATCGGTTTGTTTTCCCCAAAGACCCATCAGACGATTCAGGCGCTCGCGCTCACCCCGTATCTGAACCGCTTCATGCGCGAGGTCGAGGCGCGATTGCGAGTAAGCCGTTTGTTGATTGAACAATTCGAGGTCATTGATGTTCCCGGCGTCATGTTGTCGTTTGGAGACATCCGCCGCCGCCTCGTTGATTTCAACGACTGCGCTCAAACGTTTGATGAATTGTTCACGCGCTTGCAACGTGTAGAACGCGGTTTGAACTTCGCTCGCCAGCTTGAGAACTTCGTTGGCAATTCTCAGTTTGGTTTGTTCAAGGCTGCGTGCCGCAATTTTCTTTCGCGCCGGGAGTGTAAGAAGATCGAGCAAATCTGCGGCAGCGGAATACTCAACATTGGCGAGCGAAGGCGGTCGATCTGGAAAACGCCAGCTCCCGACTATCTCAATATTTTTCAAACGAGACGCTTGCGCCAACTCCGCCTGCGAGATTCCAATTTCCTCGAACTCCGCTTGCAGAGAACGATTATTCAACAGCGCAATTTTAACCGCTGATTGCGCGGTGAGATTAGTTTGCATCGCGTCGTCAACGGCCTTGGCAATTTCATCACCGCTCCCGTCTCGCATCCATTTCACTTCTTGGCCGGTGCGGGTGCGGACGGTTTTTTCCACGTCACCAAACGCAGCCTTTGGATTCGGACTGATGCAACCGGCTAAAAGCAACGGCGCTAAACCCGTCATAAAAAATATTTTATTCATGTTTGTGTT
>JBKJOZ010000071.1:0-2696 GCA_046595315.1 Limisphaerales bacterium | reverse complement strand
GTCAAGATCGCGTCCGCGCTCAGCGTGGTGCCGAAAAGATTGGTGACGAAGACGGAATAATTCCCCGCGTGATTGGTTTGGACATTGGTGATGGTGTAGGTGGAGGCGGTGGCGCTGGAAATGGCCGACCCGTTTTTGCGCCATTGATATTTGAGAGGTGCACTTCCAATTGTTTTCACGCTGAACGTCGTGTTGTAACTGGTAAAATTTGTGCGACTGGCTGGCTGAGTTGTGATGGTGGGAGGCACGTTGCTGGCTACGAGAAAATTGAGAGTCCAACCGCCGAGAGTGCCGCTGTTGGCAAAAAGATAATCGTCAGAAACAAAAAGCGACCATGTTCCGTTGGGAGTTCCGGAAGCGAGTGCGGCCAAGTTGGTAAAATATGGCGACGGCGGTGCCGGAGCAGGCAAATTGTCGAACGATTCATAATCAGTTGGCTGATAAATGCCATTCGTGATCAGGCCAAAACTAAGCAGTGAAAATGGCGCGTCGTCGTCCATAGTCAATGTGGTGTTGGTGGTGGCGGAACCGTATCCTACATCGGACATCAAAAAAATTGCGTCACTTGAGGGGTTGGACAACAAAATATCCAGGTCGCCGGGGTATTCATGAGTCAAGGAATTCAGAGTGGCAGTTACTTTAAGTACCGTTTGTGTCACGCCTGAGACGAAAATGGTCGAGGGATAAGGGGTGGACGGATTGTTCAACGGAATCCCAATTGGTGTCGAATTTGAAAATGTTTGCAGCGTGCCGACTCGCAAAAAAGCGTTGGAACTTGTGACGGAACCGAAGGCGTTGCTCACCACCACCGAATATTGACCCACGTTGGTGGCTTGCACGTTGCTCAGCGAAAAAATGGAGCTGGTTGCTCCCGCAATGGCAGTTCCATTTTTGCGCCAGAAATAATTAAGCGGTTCACCGTTCGCCCCGACTGAAAAGGTCGCCGTCCCACCAAGAGCGGTGGATTGATTGCGCGGCTGAGTCAAAATGTTCGGTGGGAAACCAACGTTCACCAAAGCGACGTTTGTTTTCGTGCCGCCCTTCATGTCGCTGACAATGCACCGGACTGAAAATGCGCCCGTGAAATTCCACGTGTGCGTTTGGACGACGCCGTTGGTGCCAAAATCGCCATCGCCAAAATCCCAATAGTAGGCCAACGCATCGCCGTTTGAATCGCTGGCGGAAGCTTGTAACGTGACGGTGCTGCCAGGTGGTATATTCGTCGAACCTGGCGTGATCGTGACGTTGGGCGCAACGTTGGTTGGGAAAGTTCCGAGATTGACCACCACATCGAACGCTTCCGGGACAGTTCCCGCTTTTCGCAGCGCGGTGACATGAATTCCTGCGACGGTATCGGAAAAAGTTCGACCCGCTACCAGCGGGGAATCATCGATGGAATCGGGCGATCCAGGAGTGGTGTCCAACAAAAGAGTGGGTTCATTGTTATTGCCCCCCCAATGCAAACCGACCCCGTTCATTGACCATTTGTTGAAGGTAAATTTCTGCCGGAAATCCACCCAATAGTTCGTGTTAACGTTTTTAACAATTTTCAGCGCGCGAACACCGGTGATCGTCGAATCGTCTTGCGCCTTAATCCGGTAAGTCCCGTTGGAAGCGACCGTGGTGACTTCATTGGTTCGAAGCCAGTTCAGGATGTTTTTGTAACGGGCATTGAAATGATAAATGTCCGCCCCTGCTAATCCCATCGTGTCGAAACGATCGCCGTATTCCACACTTGCGCCGGGGCCAATGACGCTTTGCCCGCTGGTGTCCCAAAAATTAGCGTGCCAGAGACCAAAGTTATGACCGAGTTCATGCGCGAAGACTCCAGTGTTGAAACAAGTGACGATCGCGCCCGCTTCACCGACACGGCCCTGACCACAATATGGATAAGTTGGATAGCTCGGGAAACAGACGACGTAATAATCGTAATTCGTCAGGTTGTATCCAGCGACAGTTGCGGCACTGCGCGCATCGTCCACGAACAACGTGAAGTCATTGGGATACAATGTGGATTGCTTCGGCATGCGTAACAAAGGCGTCACCGCCGAACCTGCGCCGGCCAAATTAAAACCAGCGCGACCATAGGAAGAGGTCGTGAAAAAGTTATTCAATTCGGTGATCTGGTTGGTCCCGTCGGCTTGCGAGAACCAAATTCCCTGGAAATCAGAAAAATCGACGCGGATCAGGAGCAACCGTTTATTTCCCTCCGTCGCAGGCGAAGGTTCCGTAGCGGCGGCTGCTTCTGGAGTGGAATTTTCGTCGAGCGCAATGACATTATCCACGGCAATTCCGCTCATCCACACGTCTTCGCGCGAAGTCAGTCCGTTTAATTTTCCATAAACAAACGCGTCGTAAGTTTTCCCGTCAATCGTTGCTTTCCGCACAATTGCGGGAGCGGATTTCCCCGGCTGCAGAATTCCCGCGATTGCCGAAAATTTTCCCCGCCCGCTCACCTTTTTTTCGAGAAACGCCACCACTGCTTTCGGAAGAGTCGCCTCGAGGTTGTCAGAAATTTTTTGTTCCAGCGCCTGTTTTGGGTTGGATCGAATTAATTCTTTCAGCGCCGCCCGACGTGCCTCGGCCAATCGAATGCCGTCTGCTTCTGCGGCCAACCGATCGGGCGAAGTCGCGTATTGCTGCGCCCACTCCAAAAATTTTGGAATCGCGCTCGGAACCGGATTCTCCTCTTGCGC
>JBKJOZ010000407.1:0-20707 GCA_046595315.1 Limisphaerales bacterium | reverse complement strand
GTGCGACGTGGTTTGAAGTCGCCGACGCGAACCGGCCCAGGTGGTCCCTATGTGGACAAAGGAAAAGTCATCAATCCGCCGGGTGGAAATTTAACTCTTGGGACGAGCGATGTGCCGCCGCTGATACCGGGGCGATATACGTTGCGCTTTTTTAATGACAACGCATTCGCGGTGAACCTTCGTGGGCAAGTTTTGTTCGAGTTGGATTTAACGGCGCGTTCCTTTCAAACGTTCACTTCGAGCGGGCCAGTGCCGATCCTTGATGACGCAGTGACGAATTCCCTGATCACCGTCAACCGCACGGGACGCGTCGTGGATGTTGAAGTCGGAGTGCGCATTGATCATCCGCGAGTTTCGGATTTGGTCATGCATCTGGTTAGCCCAAGTGGAACGCGGGTTTTGCTGGCGGAAAATCGCGGCGGAGTCAGCACCAACGGCTATGGCGTGAGTTCGTTAATGACCAACGTGGTTCCGGCAACTTCTAATGGCGATGCCAACCCGAATACCAACATTATCGCGACGACTCAAAACAGCGGACTCGTAAATATTGATTACGAATTCTTTGATCTGCCGGATCAAATCCAGGTTTTTTATGATGGAGCGATTATTTATGACACCGGATTAATCAGTGGTTCAGGAAGTCTCTCTATTCCATATGGCCCCGGCGTGGATACCAACATTGTAATCGTGGTGAATGGCCAGGCTAATCCGAATTCAACGACCGCTTGGAACTACACCGCCACCATTTTTAGCGGACAAATTGTTTACGCCTCATTTTCGGAGAACACTAACTTGGCGTTGGTTCCTATTAAATTTGCCATCCCTCCGTTCGCCACCAACTTGCCCGGTTCGAACATCGTCAATTTTATTGCGCCCAATGGTGATTTTGAAGCGGACGCTCTCGGAACGTATGCGCCTCCTTCTATCGTGGATGGGTGGACTGTGGCGAGTAACTCCGTCGCAGTAGAAGCACTTCCCAGTGTTGCTTATACCGGAACGAATTATCTCAACCTGAAAGGTGGATTTATTCGCCGCACTTTACCGACCGTGGCTGGCACTCTTTATAACCTGAAATTCGCCTACAAACGCGCGCCCGGCAGTTCCATAGGCGGTGCGAGAATTGGAATCGGCGGCGTTTACACGAACGAATTTATCGGCACGGCAGGATGGATTCCTTACTCGCATTCTTTCGGTGGTTCGGCGGGAGGAAATTTATTGGAACTGGAAGGCACTTTGCCTGACATGCTTTTCGATGGATTTCAACTGACGGCGGGTGGTGATCCGAACTACTTCGTGCCCGAAGAATCGCTCAGCACACTGATTGGCGAAAGGGCGCGCGGCGGTTGGCATCTGGAAGTGTGGGATAGCAGAGCAGGGCAGCCCGTTCCAGGTGGTAGCCTTGTCAGTTGGCAGTTGCACCTCACCTTCACTTCGTCGAACGCCACGGCAGTCGTATTGACAAACAGTGTAGTGACCACCAACACCGTGAGTGGCAGTCAGATCAGTTATTTCATCGTGGATGTGCCGATTAATGCGACCCATGCGACCAACATTTTGAGGAGCTTTGGCGGTCCGTTGAATTTGCTGTTCAACCAGAATGCGTTGCCGGTGGGTAATGCGAGATTGGGGGATTACACCTTGCTGTCGGTCGTTAGCGCGGACACCAATGACGTGAATACTTTAACTGGTCCGCCGTATCTCCAGCCCGGACGCAGATATTATCTCGGCGTGCAAAATGCGAATCGTTCGCAGACAAACCAATTTACATTGCGAGTTGATTTCGATACGACGAACAACCTCGTTGAAGTGACACCATTGACCAATGGCATTCCGCTTTCCACAAATCTTCCGCTCAACCGGACGATTCATTATTATCAATACGACGTTTCGAGCAATGCCACGCAGGTCTTCTTTGAAATTTTGAATCCGAGCGCTGACGTCGATCTCGTCGTGCGACGGAGTCTATTGCCCTCACCCAGCAATTATGATTTCAACAGCAGCAACGGCGGCACCAACGACGAATTGGTCAATGTCGATTTGGGTTCCGTCCCGCCGCTGACACCGGGAAGATATTACATTGGGGTTTATGGATATTTCCCGACTACGAACATTGATTATACCGTGCGCGTCACGGAGTTCACCAGCTTTGCTCCGGTCGGTGCGTTCTTTGGCTCGCCGACGCTCACTGCGGGCGGTGTCACCATGACCGCTGGAACGGTTCCTGGAAAAACTTACCAACTTCAAAGTTCGATCGATCTGGTGACTTGGTCCATTGTCCAAACCATCACGGCAACGAGTAACCGGACGACCTTCACAGATCCTACGCCACCGACGCAAACGGCGCGGTTCTATCGGTTGAAGCGACTTTAATAGGGCAAGGAAAATTTAATATCATAGCCGCGTCTCATAAGAGCGCGGCTGTTTCTCTTCCTGCATCTGAAGACCCCCCGGACCCACTGCCCGCGGTCACTCCCAAATCGTCGGAACGCACGTGAGTTGGGCATCGACCGGGAAATCCGCTCTGCGACCATTTGCCCCGCTTCATCGTTTCGCTAAAATTGGCGAGCATCAAAACCTCGGTCTTTGACAACTCACTGATGGAGTTTGAGTGGTGCATAACTCGTTTTTCGCCCGTATTGAACTTCCGGTTTTCAACCTGCCAACCGTGCGCTCGAAATGGTCATAACCTTGGCGCGCCGCGCTTTGCGGAATGTTGCCATCATTTCGAGGAACTGGAGCTTTACGCCATTTTTGCAGGCGAATTAAAAGTTCGACCGCTCGCTCAAGCTTGTTCCTAAAAGAAAAAGCCGGGACATTGTCCCGGCTTTTCGCGTTAGAAGAGGAAGAGCGGCCTACGGATTATTTAGCCGGTAAAACTTCGCGGAACCCGCCACCGTTGTCACATAATTTGTGGCGGCGGTAACCACCGGCGACCAACTCGCTTCGCTAAGGTTGGTTTTGGATTCGAGATTGAACGTTCCCGTCCAACTCAGGGTGAGCTGATTTCCGCTCAAGTTGTAAGTGATGGTCGGCGCCCCGGTCGACGGAAGACTTGCCCCGACCGGAAGGAGCAGGAGGCGGAAGCTAATCGGGTCGTCCAAATTCACCAAAGGATTACGTGCGGTTCCTGCTGCTGAAGTGGTTAATCTAAGCCACTTGGAAATGTTAGTGCTATTCCACTGGAACTGCACGCGGAAGGAATTAGTCCCGGTGTCAGCCGCGTTATTCGTGACAACGCCCATCAGGGGAGAAGTCAGCAGGCCTGGGGATGTCGTTCCTGAAAATTCAGGCGGTTGAAATCCGAAGCCTGTGGTTCCCGCCGCAACGGTTTCAAATGTTTGAAAAACCGTTGTCCCGTTTTGAAGGTTGTCGATATACGCATCAAAAGGTCCGGTGTCCGAATTGATTACGAAGTTGATGGATTCAAGGATACCCCAAGCACCCGGAATGTTGTTTTGGGTTCCGATAGGTGCAGGATCACCGGTTGTGGCATTCCATTTCACCGAAGGCTCTGATCGGGCCGTGCTGGGCGTGACGGCTACTCCTGTAGTCCATCCACTATTGTTATCACTGTAATTCGTGGCTCCAGTCACGTCATGGTGGTCAAAGTAGCCGAGGGAATTTGTGGTGCGCAGAAGCCGATATCCCTGCGCTCCGGGAACGGCGTCCCAGGTCCAGTTAACTTTAAAAAGATCATTGCTTGAGACAATGGAGGATTCCGCCAGCGTCGCGGAATAAATTCTCGGGCCGTTAGTCAACGTTCGGTAAGCATAAACTTGAATTTGAGCTGTTTCACCAGGGAGGTAACCGGTCCCATCTGCAATGGTGCCGACAGCATTCGCGGAGTCGCCGATGGTTTGAAAAGTTCCGCGCGAAAAGCTTACAGTTTGCCACTGATTGCTCGGTGAAATGATGGGCGCGTTCACCGGACCGCCGTTGAGCGTTGATCCACCTAAAAAGTGGATATTGCCACTGCTGAGATCAACTGCAGAGGCTCCGACTGGACCGACGTCGGTGGTTTCTCGGATACTAACAGCGAGACGCACCGGAGGATTTGCTCCACCCCCGACAAAGATACCCGATGGTGGGACGCAACTTTCCTGCCCCGCCTTTGTTTGTGTGGCGGAAACCTGCGCTCCCTTTACTAAACCCGTAACGGTGACAAGATTTGTCCCCGCCACAATCCCCGTAGTTTTTACGCCGATTCCAATACCGTTTTGATAAACTTTTAACTGAGTGGCGGCCGCATCTACTCCCACCACGGTAACTTGATTGGAATTCGTGGAAAGAGGCCCATTCACAGCAACGCCCGAGGTAGCAAGGCAAGGAGCAGTTAATAAATTTGACACCGAACCGCTATCTGTCTTGGCAACAAAATCCATAAACATCGTGCTCGAAGCCGGGCCTCCAGCATTGCGAAAAATTACGGAATCAATCGTGTGACTGATATTTGGGACGACAGCACTTCCGGTAGCAATACTGGCGATGGATCCCCAGCCGTCGGTTCCGCCCGTATCGTCGTCCAAATTCCATTCATAAATGTGCCATTGACCATCAGTAATAATCGTTTTTGGAACACTGCCGTTATTATTACCGGAGGGTGCCCCTTCTAACCAGATTTGAACGTTCCAGTTCGGATCATTGGTGGCGTCCGCCTTAATCGCCAAACCGATCCATCCGTCCACATTGGTCGTTGTCGTGAAAGCAACGTTGTTGGCTGGAGATCCGCCCCCTGACAAGTGGCGAAGCCGAATCGCGCCACCCGGAGTTGTTGCATTGATGACTAGTTTTTGATGACCAGACCCTTCCACTGGTCCATCCGTTGTAACGCGATCCGCTGCCGATCCAGTTCCGATATTCGCACTGGAGCCAGAGCCACCGATGGGATTGGCCGTAAAATGTCCCTCACTGACATTAAAATCGTCAAAGGAAATGGAAGCTTTCGTCGTTTGTGGCGCTGCGACAATTAGTACGGCAGCGCATGCGAGCATGGTATTTAGAACTATTTTTTTAATCATAACATTCATGGATTTGGATTCGCGTAATCAAAAATACAGGTAAGAACTAGTTGTATCATGTATTTCCATGAAAACCAGTTAAATAATTAGTCGAATGCTGTCAGTTTCAGTCGGTTTGTAACGTAAATCGGTCCCGATACAGTTGGTCTTTAATCTGGAAATTCTCCTTAAACTCGCAGAAAAATTTTCCTCTGATACAGAAAGCGCACGAACAAAAACGCCAAGCCCAATCCCACCACCGCAATTAACAAATCGCCCGCACCGTTGGCCACATGCGCGTCGACGAATGTCTTCACGTCGCCGCCGACAAAGCGGCCTCCCAATTTGCGGAAGCCGCCGATCACGTTGCTCGCCACATAGACCGTGATCGAGTTCATCCCCATCCATACGAACGGTTGGCACCACCATTGCCATTTTTTTACATCGACCATCCAATAAAATAAGCCAAGCAACATTGCGCTGTAACCTCCTGCCACCAGCACGAATGACGAACTCCAGATCTTTTTGATCACCGGGAATTGCAAGCCCCACGTAAAGCCGAGGATCACCCCCGCTGCACCGAGCGAAAATAGATAAATTAATTTCCATTTATCGCAATGATTCTTGCTGCGCAGGAGCAATCCGGCGAGCGCGCCCAGGAGGCAGGTTGCGATTGCGGGAATCGTGCTTAAAATTCCTTCTGGATCCCAATAGACATCGTATTTTTTGCCGGGCAAATGTTCAAAATCGAAATGGTTGGCCACGTTGTAACCGGGCTCAAATTTGCCGGTCGTTTTCGTGGTCGTCGCGAAATACATCTTTTCCGCCGCCGCCCACGCGGGACTGTTGCTGACCGCTGAAAAATTTTTACCATCCCCGAAAATCGTTTTGCCTTCGCGAAATTGCGCTGCCGATTTCGCGTCGCCGGCCTGCGCTGCCAGAGCACTGTTCTCCAGCCGGATGTCGCGGATCGGCACAAAATTCAGCATCGCCCAATAGCCGACCAGCAACGCCGCTGCCACCGCCGCCATGACACGCGGTTTGCAGAAAATAAAAACCAGCCCGCCGAATAAATAACAAAGCGCGATGCGATTGAGGACGCCGAGCAGCCGAATGTCTGGCCATAGATTGTTGAATCCGCCGGAGTAGAGGAACGCGATGACAAAGAGCAGCACAAAGCGGCGGATTAACCGCTTCAACGCCTCCGCGTGCCCGCCGGTTTCAAGCTGTTTGGTCAACGAAAACACCATCGAAACGCCCATGATGAAAACGAACAGCGGAAAAATCATGTCGTAGAAGTGGAAACCGGCCCAATCGACATGCTCGAGTTGCGTGGCGATAAACCCGCTCAATGTCCATGGCTGATCTACCCCCGCCGCTGGGGCCGCACCACCGTGGCTCAAGCGGTTGAAGGCATACACCAACGCGTCCGCGCCGATAATCCAAAACATGTCAAACCCGCGCAGCGCATCAATCGACATCAAGCGGGTCGAGGCGGAGGGCAAAATGGTTTTGGAAACAGGAGGAGAATTCACGGAAAGTTCGGGCATGAAGAAGCAGTAGGTAAATCGCGGTGGAACTTCAAGCCGGAAAACGAGGGCGCGCCAAAAATTAACTATGCGAAGAAATTCTGACGAACGATGTCACCACTATCGGGTGCCGAAATGTTCCCAATAATATCAAGCACGCCATCAACTCATAGGTCAGTCACGTTTTGTTGATTTACAATTTCATCCAACAAGAAGAGCGCAAATTGCTCGGTCGTTGGGTAACGAAACAAACTGTTAATCGTGAGGGCGACGTCCAGCTTCTCCCGCAATCGAACGATGGCCTGCATGGCGAGCAATGAATGTCCGCCCAGGGTAAAGAAATTGTCGTGCACGCCGATTTTTTCGATCTTCAAGACTTCTCGCCAGGTCGCCGCGACTTCCACTTCAAACGGCGTGCGCGGCTCGACAAACTGTTCTTGAAGTTGCGGACGTTCCTGGGGCGGTTTCGGGAGGCGCTTTCGGTCAATTTTTCCATTTGGCGTCAGGGGAAACTCCGGAAGTTCCATAAACAAAGAAGGACACATATAGAACGGCAGGCGTTGTTCCACGAATTGCCGTAATTCGGTGAGGGAGGGCTTCAGACCATCACGCGCCACCCAATAGCCCACGAGACGTTTGTCCGAATCGCCTTCATCGGCGACAACAACGGCGGCAGCAATGGCAGGATGTTGGGTCAAGGCCGATTCAATTTCGCCTAACTCGATCCGAAACCCGCGAATCTTCACTTGATGATCGGTGCGACCGACGCACACGATTTTTCCATCGGGCAAGTAGCGCGCCAAATCGCCGGTCCGGTAGAGTCGCGTATTTGGATCTTTGTTAAAAGGATGGGGAATAAATTTTTCCCGGGTCAACTCCTCGCGCTTAAAGTAACCTCGCGCCAAGCCTGTCCCTCCGATGTAAAGCTCTCCCTCGCTGCCGATGGGGACTGGCTGTAGATAAGAATCCAGCAGATAAATTTCTGTATTGGCAATCGGTCGGCCGATCGGAACCGGGCCATTGCCAGATTCCATTTTTTCCACGCAGGACCAGATCGTCGTTTCGGTGGGGCCATACATATTCCAAACGCTGCCGCAATGTTCCAATAATTTGTTTCCCAATTCGCGCGGCATCGCCTCGCCGCCGCACAATGCTTTTAAATTTTTGCGTCCGCGCCAGCCCGATTCCAGAAGCATGCGCCAGGTAGTCGGCGTCGCCTGCATGACTGTCACGCCATGATTTTCCATCAACCTCGCCAGCGCATTTGGATCAACCGTTTGTTCGGATTTGGCGATCACGATTTTCGCGCCGACCACCAGAGGCAGGAGTAATTCCAAACCGGCGATGTCGAACGAAAGCGTCGTGACCGCGAGCAATACATCGTCTGGCGCGAGGCCGGGCTCGTTTTTCATCGAGGCCAAAAAGCTCACCACGGCTCGATGTGGGATTTGCACCCCCTTTGGCTTTCCGGTGGAACCGGAGGTGTAAATCATGTAAGCGAGGTTCAGCGGGGTGACGCTTGGATTTGCCGCGACTTCACCGGTGGGAATTTCCGCGAGAAGTTTTTCCACGGCCAACGCTTTTGTGGTTTCGGAATCCATCTGCGCGTGAAATTTTTCCTGCGTGAGGATGAGCGGCATTCGCGCGTCCTCCATCATGAAGGCAATACGTTCGCGTGGATAAGTCGGATCGAGTGGCACGTAGGCTCCGCCCGCTTTCAGAACGCCGAGAACGCTCGCCAACATCGCCAGCGATCGTTCCTGGTAAACGCCCACGAACACCTCTGGCCCGACTCCCAATGCTTGCAGTCTTGAGGCAATGACATTCGCGCGCTCGTTCAGTTCGCGATAAGTGATCGTTTCATTTTCGAAAATAGCCGCGACGGCCTCGGGCGTGCGCTCCACTTGTTCTTCAAATAATTGGTGAACACATTTTTCAGAAATGGGTAGCTCGGTCTGGTTCCACTCGATCAGTTGGCGTTGGCGTTCTTCCTTTGGTAAAGGCATGTAAGCCTCGTAGTGTTGCGATGCATCCTCCGCCATCGCAGCCAGGGTATTGGAGTAATATTCGCAAATGGCTTTGATCTGCGGTTCGCACAAGACGTTTGGATCGTAATCGAAATGCATCTGGAGCTGCGCCGCCGTGGCGTCAACCATGAAGGTGGTGAAAAAGGTAAAGTTGTTTGCTTCGAAATAATAATCCTCCAGAAAGCTGTGGTCTTTGTAGCCTGGGAGATCCTTGTAAACGTGGAACTGCACAAAATCGAACGCGGTTTCAAAAAGCGCTTTGCCGCCGCTCCATTGCTGAATCTCCGCGAGCGGTGCACGGCGATGCGGAAGAATTTCCTGCTCCGCTTTGAAGGTTTGCTGAACCAGTTCTTTCCACGTTCCTCCGTTTAATTGCGAACGAAACGGAAGCGTATTCAGGAAAAGTCCAAGCAGCTTTTCGCCGTCGATGGTTTGGGGACGGCCATTGGCGACCAAGCCGGTAATGATGTCGGTTTGACCCGTTAACGCGCTCATCACTTTGGTATGGGCGGCGAGCAAGACGGTGCGAATCGGAACACCGGCGGAGTTCGCCAGGCGTTTGAGATTTTCAAAAATCGCGGGATCAAAAGAAATTTCGGGGCCGCGCACCTGTTCGTGGCCACCTTTGCAAAATTCGGTTGGCCACCGGGGAATTTGGTGAGTGGTGGGATTCTCGAGCTTGCGCGTCCAAAACTTACGGGCGACTTCGTCATTGATGGTTTCGCGTTCCATGCGAACGAAATCGCGATAGGTCACGCGGGGAGCTTGAATTTCCTGTCCCGTTTTTCGCAGCAGCGCGTCGTAGTCCTGAAACAACTCCGTCAACATCGCGGCGAGGCTCCAGCCATCCATGATGACGTGGTGGAAGCTGACGATGAATTGAAATGTTTCGTCCGTTTGACGCTGAACATGGAGCCGCATCATCGGCGGCACACTCCAGATGAAGGGCGTCCGTTTCTCCGTTTCCACCCAATTGATAAGGGCGTTTTTTTGATCCGCTGCCTTCGACCCGCGCAGGTCTTCAATGCTCAAAGGCACTTTTACATTCTGATGAATGAGCTGCATCGGCTCGCTGAAACTGGTCAGGTCAAAAGAGGTTCGGTAAATCGGATGCCGGTCGGCCAGACGTTGAATCGCATTTTCCAATGTGTCCAAAGCAAAAGGGATGGTGAGGCGAAAGCTAAAGACGTCGTGGAAAATCGCCGATTTCAAATCGTAATCAGAATGAAAAATCATCCCGGTCTGCAACTTGGCCGCAGGATAGGCGTCCTCAATTCCTGCGGGAAAATTTTTCCGGTCAACTTCTGAAACCAGGCTGAAAGGGGCATCCTCCGAAATAGAGTCGTGATCTCGCGCGTCAAGATCGCGCACAATTTCGTAAACCGTCGGGTGTTGGAAAAGTTTTTCGAGCGAGAATTTAATTCCTTTCGACTGAGCTTGAGCCAGGACTTGGATGCTGCGAATCGAGTCTCCGCCCAATTCAAAAAAGTTGTCATGCACTCCCACCTTGTCGACCAGCAACGCTTTGGCCCAAACTCCGGCCAGCGTTTTTTCTTCGGGAGTGCTCGGAGCAACAAAGTTTTTCCCTGTTTCCGGGCGCACCTGTTCTGGTGAAGGCAGCGCTTTTCGATCTATTTTGCCATTGATGGTAAGCGGGAACACGTCGAGGAAAACGAATTGGGCCGGCACCATGTATTGCGGCAATTTTTCGCCAATAAAATTGCGCAGATCGCTTATGGCTGGAGCGTGGGAACGACAAACTAAATAGGCGACGAGTCGTTTTTCTCCAGTGGAATCTTCCCTCGCCACGACCGCACTTTCATGAATGGAGGGATGCCGGTTCAGTGCCGTTTCGATTTCACCCAATTCGATGCGGAACCCTCGAATTTTGACCTGGTGATCAATGCGCCCCAGATATTCCAGTTCGCCCGCTGCCGTGTATTGCGCCAAGTCGCCGGAACGATAGAGTCGATCCTCAGGGTCATCGGTCAGCGGACTGGTGATAAATTTTTCCGCATTAAGATCAGGGCGATTTAAATAGCCGCGAGCGACCCCAGCGCCGCCCACGTAAATTTCTCCTGGGACACCAACCGGAACGGGCCTTTGATTTTCGTCGAGCAAATGAATGGTCAAATCCGGGATTGCTTCGCCAATCACGCTACCCAAGCCGGTTTCTAAATCTTTCTTTTTAATTGGCCGATAGGTGACATGCACGGTCGTTTCGGTGATGCCATACATGTTGATCAATTGCGGTTGCTCGTCGCCATGCCGGTCAAACCAGGTCTTGAGGCTCTGCAATTCGAGCGCTTCGCCGCCGAATATGACATAACGCAGACTGAGTGCTTCGACTTGGGGCGATGATTGTTCAGCCCGGATTAGCTGGCGGAAAGCAGAGGGCGTTTGGTTAAGAACCGTTATTTTTTCCGTCGCGAGCAATTCATAAAATTTTTCGGGAGACCGCGAAACCATGTAGGGCACGACCACCAATTTGCCTCCATAAAGCAATGCTCCCCACAGTTCCCAAACCGAAAAATCAAAGGCGAAAGAATGAAACAGCGTCCACGCGTCTTTGTTGGAAAATTGATACCACTCATGGGTCGCCTCGAACAAGCGGACGACGTTGCGGTGCGTCACGACAACGCCTTTGGGTTTACCCGTCGAACCGGATGTGTAAATGATGTAGGCCGCATTTTCCGGTTGCACCGTGCATTCCAGATTTTCTGCGGATTCTTGCGCGATGGCGGCTCGCTGTTTATCCACGCACACCACGTCACCCGCCATCTCAGGCAGATTAGCTAAAAATTGTTCTTCGGTGATAACAAGAGGGGCCTTGCTGTCTTCAATCATGAAAGCAACCCGATCTTTCGGATAGGCCAAATCAATCGGCAAATAAGCGCCCCCGGCTTTGAGTACGGCAAGGATGGCGACCACCATTTCGTTGGTTCGATCCAGATAAAGAACCACGGGAGTTTCCTGTTTGACCCCACGCTTTTTCAAATAATGCGCCAGACGATTGGATCGGTCGTTCAGCTCCTGATAAGTCAACTCGCTATTACCATCTTTCGTCGCGATTCTCGCTGGGCGACAAGCTTGATTTTCAAAAACGGAATGGATGACCTTTTGATTTCCAAACACGGCTTTCTCAAAAGCAGATTGGCTTGCGCTAAGGTTTTGCGGTTCTTTCAAAAGAGTGGATGGGGGCATTGTAATCGTATCTTGGCTGAATTTGTTTTTCATAAGTGTCTTCAATTTACTTCTTCTTTTTTGGGAATGACCTTACTTAGAAAGATCTGCAACGAGATTTGGTAGAGCGACAACAGGTTGATTTGCTGCCCACCCCTTTTGGGAAGTTCAGGTAACAGCACAATTGAAAATGTCCCGAAAAACTTGACCAAAGAGGGATTTCTCGCGCCAGCCCATCCGCCAAAAATGCAACGACAAAAAGCTTGTTTGCCCATCGGAAGTTAATTGTTGAACTGTTCATAGAAACTACAGGCGAGGATATGGAAGTTACCAAATCTCACTATCGGGGTTTCTTCGGAAAATTTTACAAAGCAAACCTGTAACGATTTAAAAACTTTTCCCGATACAGGGTTTTCGATGAGTCGGTCCTGCGGGGAAATTCCGAATCGAAATAGAACTAAGCATTAGACCGACAGCAATTTTCCTCGGCTACCTTTGGGGAGACTTCTTCACAATAGTTTAAGGCGAAACGCGGTATCAGGCTTATCTCCTTTTTCGTAATCTAATTACAGATCGCCATCCAGGCGGTGAGCCGAAGGAGTATGAAAGCAAACTTAGCTAACCGATTTATTTTCACGATATTATTTTCCCTCACTTTAACGGTCGCGGTCGCTCAAACCAATAATCTTGATCTGACCTTCAACCCCGGCACTGGAGCTCAAGGCGGTTTTGTGGAGTCCATGGTCCTGCAGCCTGATGGAAAAATTTTGGTCTGTGGAAACTTTACCTCATTTAACGGATTCCCAAAAAAATACGTCGCGCGGCTCAATGCTGATGGATCGGTTGATACAAACTTTACTGCCAATGTCAGTTATTGGGTGAGATATATGGCACTACAGACGGATGGAAAAATTGTTATCGGAGGTTTTTTTCAATTTGTCTCTACCCAGTCGCGAAACCGGGTCGCGAGGTTGAATTCCGACGGAAGCATTGACCCGACATTCGATCCTGGAACTGGGTGTGATGGAAAAATTGTGGCCGCTGATCCTACCAACCCATTTCTTTTCGCCATCAAGATTCAAAATGACGGAAAAATAATTATCGGCGGAAACTTTACGAACTATAACGGGGTAGCACGAAGCGGGATTGCCCGGCTGGAGACCAATGGAGTTTTAGATGCGACATTCGTAGTTGGTTCAGGAGTAAATAGCTGGGTTCGGTCTATGCTCATTCAACCTAACAATCAAATTATGTTGTCGGGCTGGTTCACCAGCTACAACAACCGTCCCTATAACCGGATGGTGCGGCTTAACCCCGACGGCTCCGCTGATACAAATTTTAATGCTTATTTTGGGGATTTGACTTCCGTTTATACTATGACGCTTCTTCCGGATAAAAAGATCGTCGTCGGCGGCCATACGGTAAATTCAAATTCGGTTTTTCAACAGGAAGTCGTCCGCCTCAGCACCAACGGCGTTTACGATACGACCTTCAACCCCGGTGGATCAGGTGCCAACGAAAAAGTGGAGAGTGTTGTCCTGCAGCCGGACGGGAAACTCGTCCTGGGAGGATATTTTACACTTTATAATGGAGCCCATGTGGAAAGTGTGGCGCGACTCAATGCGGATGGCACGCTGGATAACTCATTCACCGCATCGGTAGATAACTGGGTTTGGACTGTTCTTCTGCAGAGCGATGGAAAAATTTTAATCTGCGGCGGGTTCAATGTCGTCAATGGTGCACCTCGCAGTGGGATCGCCCGATTCAATTCGTCCTCGATGATTTTATTCAATCCGAGAAAATTCGCAAACCGATTTGAAGTGTCAGTCCTAACCGAGAGCGGCAAAAATTATTCGCTCCAATACATTGACTCTATAACCAGCACCAACTGGACATCTCTACCACCTGTCTCCGGAGATGGAACGATCAAGGTACTTACCAATTCGGGTCCGTCTGCGGTTAGCCGTATTTATCGTGTATCCCAAAATTAACTGTTATGAAAAAAACCTTGCTCCGCTGCTTTTGTTATCTTCACGTTTTTTGCGCGCCTCTGTTGTTCGGGCAAAATACATTAGATACAACTTTTGATCCTGGAACTGGTGCCAACGCTTTTGTGGAATCCACCTTGGTGCAACCGGACGGTAAAATTTTGGTCTGCGGCCTTTTTACCGAGTTTAATGGAATGCCGCGCCGCTATATTGCACGGCTAAATTCTGACGGAAGTGTCGATCCGACCTTTGTTGCTAATCCAAATTACTGGGTTCGCTTTATGGCCTTGCAACCGGATAACAAAGTAGTGATTGGCGGATTTTTCACGGGGGTGGATGGCCTCTCACGCAACCGGGTGGCGCGCTTGAACGAAAATGGGAGCGTCGATCCAACGTTTAACCCTGGAACCGGCTGCGAGGGAAGAATTGTAGAAGTCGATCCAACTCAGCCTTATTTGTTCGCGATCGCAGTCCAAACGGATGGAAAGATTATCATTGGCGGAAATTTTACGAATTATAACCGGATCGCCCGCAGCGGCGTTGCTCGGCTTAACCCTGATGGCTCGCTGGACACGGGATTTAATGTGGGTACCGGCGTGGATAGCTGGGTGCGGTCTATTTTGATTTTACCCAACGATCAAATACTTCTATCTGGTTGGTTTCAAAACTATAATGGCCACACTCACAATCGAGTTGTTCGCTTGAATCCCGACGGTTCTGCTGACGAAGCTTTACATCCTTGGTTTGGTTACTCGACCTCGGTCTATTCCATGTCTCGCCAAAATGATGGAAATATTGTGGTGGGAGGTCATTCGGTGAATACCAACGCTCCGTTCTTGCAGGAAGTGGTCAGGCTACTTCCAGATGGTTCCTATGATCCCGCGTTTAATTCGGGCGGGGAAGGTGCGAATGACAAGGTCGAAAGCGTCGTCGTTCAGCCAGATGGTAAAATTCTAATTGGCGGCTATTTTAGCGCTTATAACAACACCTCCCTTCGAGGCTTCGCCCGGTTGAACTCGGACGGAACGATTGACCCTTCTCTCAACGCCTCCGCCGATAACTGGATATGGACCGTCGCTTTGCAGAAAGATCAGAAAATTTTAATTTGTGGAGCGTTCTCGAAAATCAACGGGATTTCCCGCAATGGAATTGCCCGGTTAAATCCAACGGATGACTACACACCTCCACCACCTCCGCCCCCACCTCAACCAGCCCAAACTAATAGGCTTGAGGTTTGGTTAATGGCTGGAGCAGACCTGAGGGAAATAGTCGGTATTCCCGATCGCCAGGAAATAACCAACCCAGACTGGCAAACAATGACGGTTGGCGATGTCAATCAGGACGGGAACCCCGATTTCCTCTTCCAGCATCGCAATGGGCCGATCTCAGCATGGATTATGAAGGGCACCAATTTTCTGGAAGTTAAAAGTTTACGCCGAAAACTTCGTGTCTGGAAAATGATTGGAATTAACGACCGGGTCGGTGATCAAAAAGCGCAGGTGATAGTGCAGCGGTCCAATGGGCGTTTAGCGGTTTTATATTTTAAAAATTCTAAGTTCGCCGGTGCTGCGATCCTGCCCCGCAGCCTTGTCCTTCAGGAGAACTGGCGTCTCGTCGGCTTTAGTGATTTTGATGGGAACCAAACAGCAGACTTCCTTTTACAAGATGCCGAGCGGCGGCTGGTTGTTTGGTTCATGGATAAAAATAAATTCCTTAGATCATCCTATTTGGATGCAGGGCGACCTATCGAAGCAAACCTCGCCCCCATCACAATGGCTGATAATAATGGAGATGGGCAGAGAGACATTTTGTTTCAAAAAGACAATGGAAATCCAGTGATCTGGACAATGACCCAAACCAACATCGTAAGTTCTTCGGAGATGTTTCCCAGCCCACAGATAACCGCCGGGAAAAAAATCGTAGGTTCCGCTGATTTCAATCAAGATGGGTCAAGTGACCTAATTTGGAAAAAAATTCCGTAAACGTTTATAAAATTTTTGTCTGAAATTTTAGAAGGTGGTGAAGGCTGCCGTCTGGCTTAGAGCTGTTTTTTATCAAGGGACACTTTTTCAATTTCCGTTTCTCCGATGGCGGCACCGTTGAAATTTTTGAGGTCTGGCGGCGCCGCCCATTTCATTAGCCACAATTTTCTCGAATCCTCGAAGCGTTGGGGCGTAGCCTTGGCGCAATGAAACGTTTTTTAAGGCTAGCATTTTTTTTCGTGGCGATCAGTTGCTTCGCCTCAGTCATCTCGGCTAAATCGGTGGACGTGCTGGCGACGGCGCAGGCTCTACGCGAACGCGGCGATTTCAACGGAGCTGCCGCTATTCTGCAAAAGGCGTTGCAGGCGCAACCCGACCAACGTCTCGCCTACGAACTCGATTTGCTGGAACGCATTCGGCAGGACTATTCGCTCAACGAGAAAGAGTTGTTTAAAAATATTTCAGGGTCGGTCAAGAACCTCGCGCGCGCGGAGTTTGAATCATGGTTGAAAGAGGGGCGCTTCGACGGCCTCATGATTGATGGCGAACGGCGGTTTGTCGGGACGAGCGTGAGCAATCTTTATTTCCGCTATCCCGAACTCAACGCACGGCGCAAAACACCAAAAAATGAGGCGGCCTATCACCAGTTGTTGTTGGAAAATTCTCGCGCAATCAAAGCTGCGGCTCAAAAAGAAAATCAACCTTACGTCTTGCCGACCCGTTACAAAGCAAGCCTGACAGTGACGGTGGAAAAAAATGTCGCTCCGGATGGCGAAATCATTCGCGCCTGGTTGCCAATTCCGCGCCGCACGCCGTCGCAAGACGATTTCAAATTATTGATGACGTCGTCGCCGGTAAAATATTTGGCCGATGAGAAGAGTGCTATTCGAGCGGTTTATCTCGAACAACCTGCTTTCAAAGACCATCCGACCCAGTTCAAGGTCGAGTTTGAATACACGATTCACCGAACGCATTTTGCGTTGGATGCGAAGAAGTTTATTCCACTCAGTAAAAATAATCCTGGGTTGCAACCGTTTTTAGTGGAAGCGCCGCACGTAGTTTTTACGCCGGAATTAAAATCGCTTGCCCAAAAAATTACCGGCAACGAAACCAACTCGATACTGCAAGCCAAGGCGTTCTTCGACTGGATTTCTGGAAACATCAAATACAGTTTCGCCCGCGAATATTCCACGCTGACGAATATCAGCGATTATTGCATGAGCAATGGCTACGGCGATTGCGGACAGGAAGCGTTGCTTTTCATTACGCTCTGTCGTTCTGCGGGAATTCCAGCGCGCTGGCAAACCGGTTGGCATTTGGTGCCCGGCCACGAGACGATTCATGATTGGACCGAAATTTATCTCGCGCCTTATGGTTGGGTTCCGGTGGATCCGTGGGCGGGAATTTTTGCGATGCGTTATTGCACGAGCCTGAAACCAGACGAACGTAGTGAATTGCGTGACTTCTATTTTGGCGGTCTTGACCAATGGCGGATGATTGCCAACAGCGATCACAATGCGCAGTTGCAACCTCCTAAAAATTCCTTTCGCTCCGACGACGTTGATTTTCAGCGCGGCGAATTGGAGTTTGGCCGCACGAATATTTATTTCGATAAATACGACTACAAGATCGAAGCGAAACAATTGGAACCTGCCGCCAAGTGAAATTATCCAAGCCACAAGCCTTAGCCGCCGCAGTCGAGGCCGCGCGCGCCGTCGGAAAATTGATGCGCAAAAATTGGCGCGAGACGAAGACGGTCAACAGCGAGACGCAGCACGACATCAAATTGGAACTTGATGTGCGCAGCCAAAAGTTGATCGAAAAAATGTTGTCTCGAAAATTTCCACAAGTCGCGGTGCTGGGCGAAGAGGGGCAGGGCGGTGATCAGGAAGCGGAGTATCGCTGGGTGATCGATCCGATCGATGGCACGGTGAATTTTAGTTATCAAATTCCGCATTCGTGCGTGTCGATTGCGCTGCAGCGGAAAGTGCGGGACACGGTTTATGAAACGTTGGTCGGCGTGGTTTACGAACCGTTTTGCAACGAGCTTTGGACCGCGATTCGTGGTCAATCAGCGCGATTGAATGGAAAAGTCATTCGCGTGAGCAAACGTCCTAAACTGGAGAACGCGATTGTTTCGATGGGTTTCGGCAAATCCAAAATATCAGTGGATGCGAGTTTGATTTTTTTTAACAAACTTCTGCAGCGCGTGCGCAAGGTGCGGATGATGGGCGCGGCGGCATTGGCTTTGGTTTATGTCGCGAGTGGCCGTTTCGACGCTTATGTGGAATCACACATCAGCCTGTGGGACATCGCCGCTGGCGGATTGATTTTGGAATGCGCCGGTGGCGAATTCTGGCATCGCTCCATCGAGGGCGAACATGCGTATCAAATCCTAGCGAACAATGGATTGTTGCGGCGGCAGTTGGAAAATCTACGCAAAACGTGATCGAAAACGATTTGCCACAGAGACACCGAGAACACAGAGATTCAAACTTCTTTTCCCTGCGTCATCGGTGTCTTTGTAGCAAATTTGATTTTCTCTTGTAACGGTTAAACCCTGTCGTGCGTCCAAACGGTTTATGAATCCGAAAGTGAAAGTTCTCCTGATTATTTCTTTTTGTTTGAACGCGGCGCTCGCGGCAGGATTTCTGATGAAAGGCTCTGTTTCTCAAACAGTTGAAAGTCGATTTGCGGCTACGACCACGGCTCTGCTCCCCGCTAAAACTGTCCGAGCGGATCGGGTTGTGAATACTGTCACCGTCAATCGCGACAAGGCGCTGGACTGGACGAGTGTGGAATCAGCGGATTATCGCGCTTACATTCAAAACCTTCGCGAGATCGGTTGTCCGGAAGAAACGGTGCGAGACATCATCATTGCCGACATCAACAAACTTTACGCGTCGAAGGTGGCGGCGCTTTATCCGTCACCCAAAGAATTTAAATTCTGGCGCGTGGACGATCGCACGGCTCGCAACGAGGCGCGGGATCGCGACCAGAAGCGGCACGAACTGGATAAAGAAAAACGTGATTTGATCAAGGAATTGCTCGGCGTTGATTCTGAATCTGAAATGGCGCGTTGGTCAGGTCGTCCCAATGACGATAACTATCGATACGGATTTCTCTCGGCGGAAAAACAGGAGCAAACCAAGGCGCTTGATCACAAGTATCGGGAGATGGAACGAGACCTTCTCAAAGACGGTGGCGGTTGGACTCCGGAAAATCGCGCGAAATTTATGGCCCTGCGCGCGGAACGCGAAACCGAAATGGCAAAGCTGCTCGGAACGGAAGATTTTGAGCAGTATCAGCTTCGCAACTCCTACACCGCCCGCAACATGCGCGATAATTTGACCGGCTTTCAACCGAACGAAGACGAGTTTCGCGAGATATTTCAAATGCGAAAAGCGTACGACGACCAGTTTGGATTTACGCGCGATGGCAGCGACGAAGCGGTACGCGAGGAGAAAAAATTGGCGCAACAAAAACTCGAGGAACAACTCAAAGCGACGCTGGGTGAAGAGCGTTTCCACGAGTATCAACTTTCACAGGATCCGCATTTTCGCGAAGACTTCGATTTCACGCAGCGTTACAATTTGCCGCGTCAAACCGCCGAGACACTTTATCAAGTGAGGCTCGCCGCTGAGCAGGAACGACAACGGATTCGCAACGATGCCACGCTCAACGATCAAGCGCGCGCTGCGGCTTTGAAGGGATTGGGGCAGGACACGCGCGCCGCGCTCGAACCCACTTTGGGCAAAGATAATTTCCAAAATTATCTTTCGCGTAACGGATGGGTTGGCCGTTTGGATGAGACAAGTAATGGCTCAAAAAACCGTAAAGACCGAGGCGGACGCAATCGCGTTAAATAAGCATCCCAATTTCCTAAAATGAAAATGGCCCGGCAACTTTGCCGGGCCGTTTTTTTTTTAACGGAAGTTTACGAGAACGAGCTAAACAGTAATCTGTGGTTCGTATTCGTATTTTTTGCTGATGCCAGGTTGTGGAACGGGATATTTGCCATTCTTGTCGGACCGCACCGGGGGCGGGCCGTCCATCGTGAATTTGTCGGCGTTCGGCGCGAATTCCTGGTCGCACTCGAGCATATCTTCCCATGTAATTTCCTGAGCGGTGTGCGCCGCCATGCGCCCCATGGAGGTCGCGATGCTCGCTTCCACGCCGCGTTTGACTTCGTTGTGCGGCTTGTCATTGCGGATCGCTTCAATCAACGCGTTCCATTCGTTTTGATAAGGGTTCGAGGTGTCTTTGCTTTCCCAAATCAAGTTTGCTTTGGTCGGATTTTGTCCTTTGTAAGTGCTGGAAGGAGTCCCGCAATCGCCGTTCTTCGCGAGGATTGCCATGCCTTTGCTGCCCTGCGCGTAGCTGGAGTAAATGGCGTTGGCTCCGTTCATATTTCTTCCATCCATGATTAACTTTGCGCCATCGGCGAAAGTATATTCCACCGAATAGCTGTCGAAGTTTTGATCGACGTAATCGTAGCGATAATGACGTCCGCCCAATGCCTGCGCCTTGATCGGCCAGGCATTTTTCATCCAGCAACAATGGTCGATGTGATGAATATAAAAATCGCTGTAACAACCACCGCTGGCCCAAAGAAAACTGTGGAACCGGCTGATCTGCCAGAGCAATTCGCTCGGAGTGCCCGGCCATTTTTCCGAGAACTGCGAGGCCAGCGGTCCCGGTGCCATGCGATAGCCGCGCATGAGAATGATGTCGCCAATTTCGTCGTCTTGAACGCGGGTGTGAAGTTCTTGCAGCGCTTTGCTGTGGCGCGACATGAGACCGACGCCGACTTTGAGATTCTTAGCCACGGATTCCTCGCCGAGTTTCAACATTCTATTCGAGGTTGGGCCGTCGGCGGTCAGCGGTTTTTCCATGAAAACATTTAATTTCTTTTCAATGGCGTAGGCAAAATGCACCCAACGAAATGCGAGCGGCGTGGTAAAAATCGCAACGTCACCCGGCTTCAAACAATCCATCGCG
>JBKJOZ010000412.1:0-4757 GCA_046595315.1 Limisphaerales bacterium | reverse complement strand
GCGTTTTCACTCGCCTTCACCGGTTGCATGGAAGTTCACGAAAAAGCTCAAAGCGTCCATCGCACCGTCGTGACGGGACATGCCGGCGGCGCCTACGAACCTCGCAATGCCATCGTTTTTGATTTGGAAAACAGCGGTCGCCTTTTGCTCATGGACAAAGGCGTTCAATATTCCATCACCAGTTCTGGAATTCAGGAACGCATGAATGCGGACGGACGTCTGGAAGTCATCGCGAATATTCGCAACCGCGAAAATCGCCGCATTCAAGTGCAGATCAATTGCGTTTTTAAGGATGAACAAGGTTTCTCCACCGGCGACGAAACGCCGTGGCAAACTTTGATTCTTACGGAAAATTCTCAGGAATCTGTTCGCTTTATTTCCATAAATGACAAAGCGAAAAAATACACCGTCCGCATTCGCCAAGCCCGTTGATGAATCTTGTAAAACCACTTCAAAATTTTATGAAAAAATTAATTTTGTTCACGCTTTTTGCGACAACTCTCTCGCTCTTGGCGCAATCACCCAAAGCACAGACGGAAACACGGCCCGCTTTCAAAACTGTTCCTCCGCCGATTTACAGCGCGCCGCCGCGCCCCACATCGTCCGAAACTTACGTTTACGATCAAAAACCATTACCCGGCCAACCGGCATTGGTTTCTCCCGAGCAAGCCCAGGCGATCATCGGTAAATTCAAAGAGGCCTACGGGAAATTGAACCAGCCGCGCCTGTTGATTTACGTCAACCGCGAATTGGTCGATGAAAAAAATGGAATGAAAATAATCGCGCACACGGAAAAAACGGAAAGTTCACGCCGTCGCATCAACAGCACAACCGATTCAACTGGCCGGGCTTCCGGCCCCGTTACCATTACCGCGGGACGCGATGTCACCGTCAACGGTTCTGACCTTGATGCGGGCAAAGGAAAAATTTCGAGCAGCACGGAAAATGTCTCGAACGAAAACCGCTATCGTTTGCAAGAGCGCGATTCCAAATTGGCCGATCGCCAAACGGTGCGCGACGTTGAACGGCTTTTCGGCCGTCCGCTACGTGCCGGTGGGGCCTCTCTCGCCGATCAAGGTGTCGCGACTCAATTAATTGCGGATCGGCAAATTCGTTCGTTTGTCGTCACTACCGAAGGCGATGCCGCGCGCAAAGATCGCGAAGCGCTTTCAAAAATTACCGATGTCGTTGTCGAAGTTCTAATTTCCTCACGCAACATCGCGGTGGCCGAGGTTTCTGGTGAAACGACGCACACGGTTCCCGACATTCAGACGACGGCGATTCGTTTGCAGGATTCCAAAATTATCGGCCAAGCGTCCTCGCGAGATGTTCTCGGAAAAGATCGTTACGCTGGCCGAATCGCCCGGAATTTTGACGTGCAGGATATTGCCGAAGCCACCGCGCTGGCCTTGATGGAAGATATTGCGACGGGTGTGAAATAATTATTTCTCGCCGTAATTAATACTCATCACGCCGCCCAGAAAATTGACCAAGCGAATGTTTTTGCATTTTAGCGCGCGCATTTTTTCTGCAACACCGCGCTGCGCTGGATAATTTTTGAGCGATTCCAAAATGTAGCCATGCGTGGCGGAATCGCCGCAGAAAAGTTTTCCGAAAACAGGAACCAACCAGCGCAAATAGCTAAAATAAAGTTTTCGCCAAAGCGCGTTATCCGGTTTTCCAAAATCCAAAATTAAAATTCGCGCTCCGGGTTTTGCCACGCGCCACATTTCTTCCAACCCGCGTTCCCAACTCGGCAAGTTGCGCAGTCCGTAGCCAACCGTCACCACCTCGAAACTCGCATCTTCAAACGGTAGATGTTGCGCATCGCCTTCAATAAATTTCAGTTTCTGGCTTTTGATTCCTGCCCCCTGACTTCTGACTCCCGCCACGCTCAACATCGCTTTACTGAAATCCAGTCCAGTTACGTCCGCGCCAGTTCTCGCAATTCCAAAAGAAATATCTCCTGTGCCACAACAAACATCCAACGCACGTTCGTTTGATTTAATTTTGGACAATTGGACAAGCCGTTTTTTCCAATAGCGGTGCAGACCGAAACTTTGCAGGTCATTGATGAAATCATAACGCGGCGCAATTTTGGCGAATAAATCATTGACCTTCGCGCCGCGCTGTTCGCCCGGTTGATAAAACGGATTTGCCATCGGAAGAGGCGCGTCAGGGAACAAGAAACGCCCGATAAAAACGGGACGTGCTCTGGATAAAAAACGTGTCCGTAAAAATAATTTGATTTGTATTCGCGGTAAAAAATCCCATGTCCTGCCAATTGGTCACGGTGTTGGCGGATTGAACTTGATAATTTCTGCCCGGCTGCGTGTCGAAGCTGAATTGAAAATTGCCATTCGTAACGCCAAAGTTTTTCAGTCGAATCACTGGAGCGGTACCAGTCGTTTTCACGTCGAAACTCGTGCGCTTGAGAAAAGCAACAACGACGTTCGCGCCGGGAATGCTGGACGAATTTACGCTTACGAGATGGCCGAACAACAATTCGCCGCGATAAATTTCGCCAGGGAAAAGTTGATTGGACGAAACGACAAAAGAAAGATTAGTGCCGTTAAGCGCGCCAGGGGAACCAAATTCCGGGCTGCTAAGAACTCCATTGCCGGAACTGGAGCGGATTTGCAGCTGAATAAAATCACTGGTTGTTCCGCCGACAAACGATTGCCACGCAAAAGTAAAATTATTGCTGGGATTGAGCGTTTGGGCGGCGGTGTAATTTGTGATCTGTGGTGTGCTCGGATAAGAATCCGACGGAAGCGTGAGTTGCACAAAATTAAAATCATTCGCCGAATCAATTGTCAGGAGATAAGTCCCGCTTCCGTAAGTTGAGTTCAACGAGCTCGCCGAAGAAAAATTTTCGCGAAAGGCAAATCCATCGCTGCCCTCAGCCTGAAGGATGCGCTGAGCGCCACTGGGTAATTGCAATGAAGCGCTGTTGATCAGATTAGGTCCGGATGAATCAACGCCACATTGAAAAGTAAAAGGCGCGCTGGCATCTGCGGTCGCGGCGTTATTGGTTTGAAGAAAACTTTGCTGTTTGAAAAGGCCGACAAACGAAATGTCGCCGGCAAAAAGTGTCGGAGCGCAAATGAAAATTGCGGCGGCGAATAAATAGTTTAGGGAAATACGATTAAGTTTCATAAAGCGAAGGGCTGGCTTTGACTGACGACTGAGTATGCGGGAAAGGCACCGAGTTTCAACACTTCGCAGCCGAAAATTTTGCGGCGATTTGATCTGCGGCTGCCTTTGCCCCGAAGTCATCGCCAAGGTGGATCCACTCCAATTGCATTTGCCGTTTGAACCACGTCATTTGTCGTTTCGCAAACTGGCGGGTGCGAATTTTCACCAACTCAATGGTTTCGGGCAACGAACGTTCTAGGTCAAAATGTTCAACGACTTGCCGATAACCAATGGCCTGCATCGCAGTTTGATTTTTTTCCAAACCGCGTTTCAATAGATCTTTGGTTTCCGCGACCAAACCGTGCGCAAACATTTCATCCACACGTCGGTTGATGCGCGAATGCAAATCCGAATTCGCCCGTGAAAATCCAAAGCAACACGTTTTCAGCGACACGTCCGTTAGTGGTTTTGTCCAATTGGAGCGCTGCTCGGAAAACGGTTTGCCCGTGATCCGAATCACTTCGAGGGCGCGCAGAACACGGCGGGGATTCTGTCGATCAATTCTCTCAAACGTAATTGGATCATTTTGTTTCAATTCGTTCAGCAATTCTGCGATGGGGATTTTCTCCAATTCAAATCGAATCCCCGCATCGGCTGGGGGCGCATCTCCTAATCCTTCCAAAAACGCTTTGAAATAAAATCCGGTTCCACCGCAAAAAATCGGCACGCGTTTGCGCTCTTGAATTTCTGAAACCGCCTTTTTTGCGATTTCGCAAAACTTCGCTACGTCGAAGGATTCATCCAAGTCGGCTACGTCGATTAAATGGTGGGGAATCGTTTTAAGTTCCTCGGCGGATGGTTTCGCCGTCCCGATGTTGAGCCCGCGATAAACCTGCATCGAATCGACGGAAATAATTTCGCCATTGAGCCGTTCCGCCAATTTAAAAGCGATCGCGCTTTTGCCTACGGCGGTCGGGCCAGCGATGAAAATTGGGGGAAAATTCATCCCCGACTTAAGCAGTTTGACGCTTTGGAAATTTAATCCAAAACAGAGTGAGCCCAGCGGCGAAAATGCCAATGCTCACGAATTGGCCCGGACTGACCGCGCCGTTGAAAAAATATTCGGATGGTTTGTAGTCGGCGCGAAATATTTCCACGAACGAACGCACCACCGCATAGCCCAAGAGGTACGCCGCAAAAATTTGCCCATCGAATTTTTTTCGCCGATAGAGCCAGGCTAAAAACAAATAGAGGCTGAAGTTTAAAATGGATTCGTAAATTTGCACCGGGTGAACAGGAATCGCCGATGATCCCGACGGGTGCGTTTCATGACCAACCGGAAAATAAATCGCCCACGGCAACGAACATTGTTTTCCAAAACAGCAGCCGGTCATCAAGCAGCCTATGCGGCCGAAGGCATGGCCGAGTGAAACGCTGGGCGCGAGTGCATCGGCGAATTTCCAGAGCGAAATTTTTTTCAGCCGCGTATAAAGAATCGTCGCGAGCGTGGCGCCAAAAAAACCACCGTAAAAAACCAATCCGCCGTGCTGAACCATGAAAACTTCCGTCCACGGCTTATCCGCAAAATCCTCTTTCCAATAAGAAACGACATGAAGGAT
>JBKJOZ010000009.1:0-2503 GCA_046595315.1 Limisphaerales bacterium | reverse complement strand
ACGTTGGTGAGGAGCGACCAATTGGTTTCCACGGTTGAAGATTTTTCCACCAGATTAGTCGAGCCGACATCGGCACTAAGACTCAGCCGCACTTTGCCATCGGATTGCAGATTGATTCCACCCAAGCGCAAGGGAACCGGATCGAGAGTATCAGCCGCAAAATTGTCGAAATAAGCACCGCGCGCCGCAGGATAATTCGCCGGGCTTCCGGGATGCCAAATGTAGCCGAGGCCGCATTGACCCGACGCAAACGTCGAGTCGTTTGTTTGAACCAACAATTGGCCGTCGAGAAAAAATTTAATCTGATTGGTGCGCGCCTCGATTCGCATTTTATGCCAGCCGCCGGTCGTCACGTAACGTATCGCCGGAAAAAAATCGGTAATGGTTCCGTCCACTGATTTTCCGGCGCGCAAACGTCCATCATCGTTATCCCAAAGCAGCACGTAGGAATTGCCAGCGCCTTCAAAAGTCGTGTCCAAACCGGCAAAGCCATCGTCGCGCAGAAAAATTCCAGCACGTTCCCATGCACCGTTGGTCAGGTAACTCGGTTGAAAATTAAAATAGACATTGCTCTGCACAAAATAGTTGGTGTGGCCCGGTTTGCCGACGAGCACTGAATCAGAAGTGCCATTGCCGTGATTGGTTTGGTCGGTCACGAAAAGGGCTTTTCCATCGCCGCCAGGAGAAGACGGGTTGAAGGATTTTACAAGCGAACGATTGAACTTCGGCCGGCCAAACATTGATTTGCCGTTCGTCGAAAAAGATTCAGTGATGGGAAAATTGTTGTTCGGAATCGCCGCGAGGTTCAGCGATGGATTCGTCAATTGCGGATAAACGATCATTCGATTGTTCGGTTTGACCCAACCCCACGTCGCCGTCGCCTCTGGCAGCGGAATCCGATAATAATTATTGGTGATTTGATCGGCCACAAATCGCCCGCCACCAAAAACAATTTGACCGAGTTGGCTGGCGGCATCGTCGGGAGCGGAACGAATCGAATAATTCGTTTGGAGTTGGCCGAGCGGCGTGAAAATCACGTTGTCGGGCATCGATTGAATCACGGTGCCCGTAAAAATTTCTTCGGCATCAGTCGCGCGAATCCAACCCGAACGCCACGCAGTGTTGTTCGGAATGAAAACCTGGTAAAAGCCGCGCTTGGGAAAACTGCAGAAATAAAGTTGGTCCTTGTGCGCCGTGGAAATTTGCGCGCTGGTATCGAAACGGTTCGTGCGAATTGGCGTGCTGATCGCGGTAATTTTAATGACGCGGCCCAACTGGAAATTGCCCGATAGATTGAAAACAATAGGAAACTTAAAATGTCCCCAATAAAAAGGACAGGTCTGCGACGCGCCGCGCAGTTCGCTTTGGAAATGGACATGTTCAGAAGTGGAATTGCCGGTGTTGTCGGACAGACCGACCTGGTCGCCGACCCTGACGCGCTGGCCGTTTGTCACCGTTACTTGCAACATGTGGAGATAAAGCAAATCAATCGTCTCGCCGTTGGGTGTTAAGGCATCGACTTGAATTCGCACGAAGTTTCCGCCGTAAGTGGAATGATCGTCTCGCGGAAAATTGGTCACAACCTCACTGACGACGCCAGCGGTCGCAGCGAAAAGTGGTGTTCCTGTTTGGACTGAGAAATCGCTGCCGATGTGATCGTTGTAGGCGTGGGGCGAAACCCACGTTGATCCAGAGAACCCAGTCCAATCCGCGATGCCTGCGACATTGGTCTGCAAATCTTTGAACGCCTCGATAATGAAGCCGTCCTGAAATGGCAGAATTTCGTACGGACCTGGCGGAACCTGCGCGGGACAAAAACTCGGCAGGACACACTGCAGGAATATCGCCAAACCAATTGTGCCCAAGAGCGACAGAATCGATTTGGTTTTCATAACGCGAATCAAGCCCCCATTCCGTCTTCAAATGATCCCGCTGCAATCGGGAAACAAAGATTGTCGCGCACGAATTGAATTCCGTTGGCGCTCGTCGCATCGAGATCGCGATATGCACTTTCAGCTTCGACCACGAGAGGCGCGGTTTTCGTTCCCATCACTTGACGATAACGTTGCGGATAGCCCGCTTGAATCATCAGCTCGGCATAGCGAACCATGTTCAAATCTCCCGAGGCAATATCGCAGAATTGCATCCCGCGTTTTTGCCAGTTCGGTTCCATCATGCGAACCGGAACGCCTTGGCGGATGGCAAAATTCTTTACGTGGCATCCATAAATGCGCGGCGCAACTTTCAAAAAGCGCGTCTGCCAATCTTCACCTTCCCAGCAGTGCGAAGGATCCGCGTTGACGCCCAAAACTTTATCGCCGTCGCAAACGCTGACGAGCATGTTGAAGTCATCTGCTGTCATCGCCGCCGTGCCGCCGTGAATTTCATGCGCGAGGTAAATGCCCAACTTGTTGGCGTGCTTGCGAATCTTTGCGGTTTTTTTCACGAAACGTTCTTTGCCTTCTTCAATCAAATCGTAATCGCCGCCTTTCCAAAATCCCCA
>JBKJOZ010000340.1:0-4057 GCA_046595315.1 Limisphaerales bacterium | reverse complement strand
TTTTGACAAACAAATCCGCGATTTTAGCGGCAGCGCCATAATCGGTCCCGCTGGCGTAACGCAAATCGAGCACGAGCCCTTTGAGTTTATTGGTCAAAAGCATTTTTTGAAGACTCGTCTTAAAATCGTCGTTCAATCCGCGCTCGATTTTGCCAATGCGAAAATAACCAAACGCATTTTCAAAAACTGAGCTTTTACTCATGGAAACCAGATTTGAACCCGCGTCGTTCTGCGCCGTATTTGTGACCAGCACCACTCTTGATGGCAATTCGCTGAGCAACCCGTTGACGGCCGCGCGATTGAGTTCCGTTTCAGTCAAACTGCCGCCATGAACGCGGAGCAATTGGAAAATCTCATCAAACTTCGGCAACGCATTTGTTTGAGCGGAAAGCTCGCGCGGAATCGCCAAAAAAATAATCAGCGTCCCCAATAAAAAATTAAACCCGGCTCGTTTCATGTTGAAAATAAATTGCGCGACCGGAAACCGAAAGTAAAGCGACGAGGAATTGGGGACAGTTTCAAATGAAAAATTAGATTCAGCCACAGAGGTACAGAGAACACAGAGATATTATAAAACTCTTTCAATTCTTCCTCATTGGCCTCGGTGCCTCTGTGGCAAAAATCGTTTAAAATGTAACTCTACCGGAATTGACTGATCGCCGACGTTCACAACACGCCCGGCTTTTTCACTTTTTCCAAGCCAACGTGGTGATCGAAGTAAAGGTAGTTTCGCCGCTGACCATGAACGGGTTTGTCCGGCAATTGCTTCTGCCAAATAATATAAGTTTGCGGAACTGCCACTTTATCCAGATCCACCAGGCTGTAAACTTTTGAGGGAGATTGTTCTCGAGCGATGCGCGAAATGCGAGACGGCCTCGACGTTTCCGTGTCATAGAGTCCAGCCGGACCGGGGGGATAACCGAACGGATTAAACGAAAGTTTCGGCACGCCAAAATCGTCTTTGAAATAATTTGTGGAAGTCACGCCATAACAAATGCGTCCTGAAAAATTCGTGTCGCTCGTGATGTAGCCACGCGAGCCCGGACAGAAAAAAACCGGGGCGCTGCGAAGTTGCGCGTCGGGCTTGGGCAGACGCATGTATTCCGCGAGGTAATAAACCAACTGGCTGCGATATTTCGTCGTGACGCCGTCTTCGAGGTAATCGGTGCGTTGCCCCATGAAAAGTCCGTTCGTCGCACTTTCGCCAGGCGGCAACCAATCGTTGTTGTCATCCGCCCAAATTTGGAACGCGAGACCGATTTGCTTAAGATTAGAAACACACCCCGCTTGTTGCGCTTTCCTTTTCGCGCTGGCCAACGCGGGCAGAAGCAGCGCGGCCAGAATGGCAATGATCGCAATGACCACCAATAACTCAATCAGCGTGAACCCGCGGTTGGTAAAAAAATTCCGGCTCCCTCGACAAAAATACGTCCCCCTGTTCATGCGATTTTTCTATGTCGCCCCCCGCAGCGAATCAATAATTAACCTAAGATTTATTCAAACCTTTGGCGCCGATGTCTTGGCGAAATTGCGCTCCGTCGAAGTGGATTTTTCCAACTGCGACATACGCCGCGTCGCGCGCAGCCGCCAAATTTTCCGCCCACGACGTGACGCCCAACACGCGCCCGCCGCTGGTCACGATTTGATTTTCGGATCGAGCAGTTCCCGCGTGAAAAACTTTTGTGTTTGGCAATTGCAAAACTTCTTCGAGACCGGAAATCAGTTTTCCCTTAGCATAATTTCCCGGATAACCACCGCTCGCCATCGCGACGCAAACTGACGCGCCGGGTTTCCACCCCAATTTCATTCTCCCCAACTTCCCATCGACGCTGGCTTCGAGCAGTTCAACTAAATCATTTTCCAATCGCGTCAGATAAACCTGCGTTTCCGGGTCGCCGAAACGCGCGTTGAACTCCAAAACTTTCGGGCCGTCCTTCGTCAGCATCACACCGGGGTAAATAATTCCGCAAAAATCAATTTCTTCTTCTGCGCAACCTTTCAGCCATGGATCCAGAATTTTCCGGCCGACTTCTGCCAGTTCGCTTTCACTCAAAAACGGCGTAGGCGAATACGTTCCCATGCCGCCAGTGTTCGGGCCTTTGTCGCCGTCGAAAATGCGTTTGTGATCTTGCGCAGTGGGAAAAAGTTTCGCGGTTTTTCCGTCGCAAATGGCGTGGAGCGAAATCTCCGTTCCTTCCAAAAATTCCTGAATCACAATCGTTGCGCCCGCTTTTCCGAATGCTTTACTGACCAAAATTTCGTCAATCGCCCGATCTGCTTCAGTAACATCGCCGCAAACAATTACGCCTTTGCCCAGAGCCAAACCATCCGCCTTCACCGCACAACGTCCGCCGAGCGACGCCGCGAAATTTTTCGCATGTTTCGCGTTCACAAAAGTTCCAGCGCGCGCGGTGGGAATCCCGTGTTTCTCCATGAATTTCTGCGCGAAAACTTTGGACGACTCGAACTGCGCCGCCTTTTTATTCGGACCCCAAATTCGCAAATCATTTTCCTGAAATAAATCAACTACACCCAACGCGAGCGGATTGTCCGGCCCAACGACAGTCAGATCAATTTTGTTGAGCTGCGCGCAGGCCAACAATGTTTCCAGATCGTCGGCGGCAATGTTGATGCACAGAACCGGCTTCCCATTTTGCAGACGTTCCATTTCGATTCCTGCGTTTCCCGGCGCGCACCACATCTCGGTGACGTGCGGCGATTGCGCCAGCTTCCAAACCAGCGCGTGTTCGCGTCCACCCGAGCCGATGACCAAAATTTTCATTCGCGAAATTCAATCAGGAAAGCGACCACGCGCAAAAAGAAATTTCCTGAAACGCTTTTAATAATTTCCTTTCCGTCCAAAACACGCTCGTTAGTTTAGCGCTCAAGAACATTTCAAAATTATGAAGAAAATCTCTCTCTTGCTTGCGGTCGCGACGCTTTCTGTTTCACAAATTTTCGCCGCAGATTTGCGCATTGGCATGATCGGTTTGGATACGTCGCATTGCATTGAATTCACGCGGCGATTTAACGATGCCACGGACAAAAATTACGTTCCCGGGGGAAAAGTCGTTGTCGCTTTCAAGGGCGGAAGTAAAGACATCGAAGGAAGCTGGTCACGCGTCGAGGGCTACACCAAACAATTGCAGGAAAAATACGGCGTGAAAATCGTCGATACGATTGAGGAACTTTGCGAACAAGTGGATGTCGTGATGTTGGAAAGCGTCGATGGGCGCCCACATTTGCAACAGGCGATTCCGGTAATCAAAGCAAAGAAAACATTGTTCATCGACAAGCCGGTTGCTGGAACGCTGGCCGATGCAATTCAAATTTTTCGCCTCGCCAAAGAAAATAAGGTGCCGTGCTTTTCCGCTTCCTCGCTGCGTTATTATCCGACGATTGACGAACTTAAAAACGGCGGCGCGGGCGAATTGAAAAGCGTAATTTCCACCGGCCCGGCTCACCTCGAACCGCACCACCCTGATTTATTTTGGTATGGGATTCATCCGACCGAAGCGTTGTTCACGATGATGGGCAAAGGGTGCGAAAGCGTGGTTCGCACCTCGACAAAAGATACCGATGTCGTGACCGGCACGTGGACCGGCGGAAAAATCGGAACGCTGATCGGCCTGCGGAATGGCGCATCGCCTTATCGCCTGACTGTGTTTGGAACGAAAACGGTTTTGGATAAACCGTTGGTTGGCGATTACACGCCATTTTTGCGTGAAGTGATGAAGTTTTTACAGACGGGGATCGCGCCAGTTTCGCCTGAGGAAACAATTGAAATTTTTGCGTTTATGGAAGCGGCGGATGAAAGCAAACGGCAGGGCGGCTGCACTGTGAAAATCAGTGACGTGATGAAAAAAGCCGAGGCGGCTCTCAAAAAATAAAAAAATGGCACTGCTGGAAATTTCGGATTTGAAGAGAACTTTCCGGGCGACGGATGGTTCGATTCATACCGTCATCGACGTTCCAAAATTTTCGCTCGATGAAAAAACGCAAGTGGCATTGAGAGGCGAAAGCGGTTCGGGGAAAACCACGCTGCTCAATCTGGTCG
>JBKJOZ010000119.1:0-11760 GCA_046595315.1 Limisphaerales bacterium | reverse complement strand
TGCGCTGGGACTTTCCGCGACTTCGCTGACTGGTGCGCAGGCTGGAATTGTTACGGATGGCGTTCACACGAAAGCAAAAATAAAAAACATCACGCCGCAGCATGTTCATAAACTTTTGGATGAAGGATGCGTCGTTATCGTCGCCGGATTTCAGGGGCAAACGATGGAAGGGCAAATCACCACGCTTGGTCGCGGCGGTTCAGATTTGACGGCGATTGCGCTCACGGCTGCGTTGAAGGCCGCCCTTTGCCAGATTTACACGGACGTTGATGGAGTTTACACGGCTGATCCGCGCATTGTGAAAAGCGCGAAAAAACTTCCCGAAATTTCTTACGACGAAATGCTCGAACTCGCCGGGCTTGGCGCAAAGGTGATGCAGTCGCGCTCAGTGGAATTTGCGAAAAAATTCGGCGTCGTGTTTGAAGTCCGCTCCAGTTTAAACGACAACCCAGGAACAATTGTGAAAGAAGAAACTCTCAGCATGGAAGGCGTCGTGATTCGCGGCGTCTCGCTCGACAAAAACCAGGCCAAAGTCACGCTCGTCGCCGTGCCGGACAAACCGGGCGTCGCCGCGCGCGTTTTCAAAGCCCTCGCCGACGCGAACCTCAACGTGGACATGATCGTGCAAAACGTCAGCCACAACGCCGGCACGCCCGCGACCGATTTGTCATTCACCGTCGATAAACCTGATTTGCTCAAGGCGAAAAAAGTGATCGAAGATTTGAAAAGCGAAATCGGCTACAAAGAAGTTTTGGCCGACGAAAAAATTGGAAAACTTTCCGTGGTCGGCGTTGGAATGCGAAGTCATCCGGGCGTTGCCGCGAAAATGTTTGAAACGCTTTCCCAAGAAGGCGTGAACATCGGAATGATTTCGACCAGCGAAATAAAAATCTCCGTCATCATCGATCTGGAAAAAGGCGAGCACGCAATGAAAGCCGTGCATGAAGCGTTTTTGGGTTAGATTTATCATGTGACCAAAGAGTTTTCAGGATGGATTCTCTACGATGGTTCCTGCGGCTTTTGCAGGAATTGGGTTCCGTTCTGGGAAAAAACGCTTAACAAGCGTGGTTTTGAAATTGCGCCGCTACAAAGCGAGTGGGTTCGATGGAAGCTGAAATTATCTCCGTCCGAATTGACGGAAGACTTGCGCCTTCTGCTTCCTGACGGAGACCAAATTCAGGGAGCGAATGTTTATCGTTATGTTTTGCGTCGAATCGGTTGGGCCTTTCCAATTTATCTTTTTTCAATCGCTCCAGTGACGCGAAGAATTTTCGATTGGGGTTATGGAACATTCGCAAGAAATCGGTTTCGCTTTTCCAAAGCGTGCGGCTTGCAAAAAACTTCTTAGCGATGCGCGTTTTTCTTACAGCTGAATGGAAAAATCTTTTGATGTTAAATTACGTAGTCGATCCAGAGCTGCTGCGCCCGCATTTGCCTCAAGGTCTCGAACTGGATTTTTGGAAGGATCAAAGCTACATCAGCGTCGTTGGCTTTTATTTTTCCAACACGCGAGTTTTCGGAATCAAATTCCCACTGCATACCAATTTTGAAGAGGTCAACCTTCGATTTTATGTGAGAAAGAAAACTTCGGAAGGATGGCGTCGCGGCGTTGTTTTCATTCGCGAGATTGTCCCCCGCCGAATTATCGCCACGCTGGCAAAACGTTTTTACAACGAACCTTATCTTGCCATGCCAATGCGCCACACTGTTCATACAAATGGAGGCAAACTTCAAACTTGCACGATTCGTTACGAATGGTTTTTCAAAAACCGCTGGAATTCTTTATCGGCGAATATTTGCGGAAGCAGTCATTCACTTGCAGAAAATTCAGAGGAAGAATTTATTACCGAACATTACTGGGGTTACACGAAACAAAGTGGAAGCAGCCCTACGGAATACGCAGTGGAACATCCACGCTGGAATATTTTTCCTGTGAAAAATCCGATTTTGGATTGTGACGTGACTGGTTTATACGGAGCCGTCTTTGAAAAGATATTGTGTGCTAAACCGGCCTCGGCGTTTTTGGCGGAAGGTTCTTCAGTAGTCGTTCGTTCAGCGAACTCAATTGAAAGGTTAGAATGACTTCGGACAATTCCTCTTTGTTTTCCCCACCAAAACTGCTTAATTCCGCGCGATGAAAAAGCGGGTCGCGCAAATTAAACGAGCCACCAAGGAGACGCAGATTTCTCTCAAGCTCACGATTGATGGGGCAGGGAAGTCGTCGATCAAAACGGGGATTCCGTTTTTCGATCACATGCTCACGCTGTTCGCGAAACATTCCACGACGGATTTGGTTCTTACTTGCAAAGGCGATCTGGAAGTTGATGCGCATCACACGGTCGAAGATTGTGGCATCGCCCTCGGCCAGGCGTTTCTCGCGGCGCTCGGCGATAAAAAGGGGATTCGCCGTTACGGGTGGTTTGCACCACAGCCACCGGGAGAAAAAAAGGTGGCCGCACCGCCAGGTGCCGAGGCTTACGTGACGATGGACGAATGTCTGGCGCGTTGCGTTGTTGATTTCAGTGGACGACCGTTCATGGTCTGGCGCGGGCTGGACAAAATGGCGTTCAAGAAAATTAGCGGCGTGGAAAAGAAACAGGATATGTCATCTGCATTCCGATTTGGGTTGGCGAAGGAATTTTTCCAGGGTTTTGCCAACGAGGCCCGATGCAACCTGCATTTGGAACTGCTTTACGGCGAGGAACCGCATCATGTCGTCGAGGGTTTGTTTAAGGCTTTTGCTCGTGCGGTGGACTTTGCTTGCCAGCGTGATCCGCGAATTTTAGGCCAATTGCCGAGCACCAAAGGAAAATTGTAGTCGGGCTGAATATCTCCCAAAACGTCCCCGTCAAACCCCATGTCGCAAAGTCAGGATTACACGACCCAGGAAGATGTTCTTCTGGTGAAGTCGGCGAAAACAGGCGACATGCTGGCGTTTGAAGAGTTGGTGGCGCGGCATCGGGACAAGATTTACGCACGGGCATTTTCAATGATGCGTAATGAAGATGAAGCGCTCGATCTTTCTCAGGAAGCATGGATTAAGGCATGGCAGCGATTAGTTCAATTTCAGGGAGATTCCAGTTTCGCAACCTGGATGACCCGGATCACCATTAATTTGTGCCTTGATCAAATCCGGAAGAATAAACGGCATCGCGCGGAATCAATCGAAGTTTTGGATGAAGAATCGGGCGGAGTGGAACGTCAAATGCCGGTAGTGCACGTCAATCCGACGGAAGGTTTGGAGCGGACGGAATTGCGAAAGAGAATTGATGAGGCGTTGGGAAAACTTTCGCCGGAGCACAGGTCGGTGCTGATTTTGCATGAGTTTGAAGATTTGGAATATAAGGAGATTGCAAAGCGGATGGAGTGTTCGATTGGAACGGTGATGTCGCGATTGTTTTATGCACGACGGAAAATGGCGGCATTGTTAGCAGGATTTAAACGAGACGAGTTAAAATGAACGACGAAACAAAAATCAAGTTGCAGGCGTATCTGGATGGAGAACTTTCCGGACGAGACGCGCGCGAAATCGCTGAATTATTAAGCAGCAATCCCGAAGCGCAGGCGTTGCTCGCTGAATTGCAATTCATCAAGGCCGCTTTGCCGGGCAACGAATTGGAATTAAAATTGCCAGAGTCACGCGAATTTTATTGGAGCAAACTTCAACGGGAAATTGGGCGTGAATCAGCCAATCCGACGCGCGTTTCATTTTTCAGTTGGTGGAAACCGACTTATGTTCGTTTTGCCGGCGGGCTTACGGCCGCCTGTGCGCTGTTATTGATTTCCTTTGTGGCATTCAATAATGGCAAGACGGCTTATTTCCCAGGAGAGGTTGAAGGCAATGGTGAAATGGGGGCAATTACCTATCATTCCGACTCCGAGCGAATGACAGTGGTTTATCTGTTTGACCGCGAGCCAAGCAAAGTGATTGATTCAGGGTCGAATTAATTTTATCCCGATGAACAATTTTAAAATTTCTTCCACGTTTTCCTGGTTTGGCTGCTTTTTGCTGATGATTTCCGCAAGCGCGGCGCAAGTGAGCGCGGCGGATCCAAAAGTAGAAGTGCAATTAGTCTGGGGCACCAATGGCGAATCTCCGCATGATGCAAGTCACAAGGCTCTGGAAGCGCCACTGGCAAAAAAGCTTGGGATGTTCAAATGGAAAAAATATTTTACCGTGAATCGTCAGGAAGTTTCGCTGCCAGCAAATACGCCGCAAAAGATTCGCCTTAGTCCCCAATGCGAAATCACGGTCAACCATCTCGGAGGACAACGTTACGAGATCAACGTTTTCGGCGAGGGAAAACATGTGAGAAAGATCACGGAAAAAATCACCAAGCAGGATTCGCTGGTCATTGCCGGTGACGATAAAAATGATTGCGCTTGGTTTATTTTGATTCGCGAAAATTAACTGGTTGAATTTAAAAGGAAACGCCCCGCATTACTGCGGGGCGTTTTTGTTTTCAGAATTCTTTGAGGCGCTTATGAGCCGCTCGCCAATTCTTCGTTCGTCGCCACGTTGATAATTTTGAATTGTTCTGCGTGGAAGGCAGGATCCGGGCGGAAGAGGAGCTTGCCAAAATAGCGTTTTTCCATTTCGGTGATGATTTTTTCATCCTCGTTGCGCAAGCGTTCCAAGACAGTTGGATGCACGACCACGCGCAATTGGAAATCAGATTCGTCGCGCTGGCGTTTTTTCAAAATTTCGCTGAGCTTACGCTGGATCTCCACACTCATGGTCACCGCACTCTTCACTTTGCCGCGACCTTTGCAGTACGGACAATCATCATAAACGGCCGAGCGTACGCTTTCGGAATGGCGTTGGCGGGTCATTTCCATCAAGCCGAGTTGTGAAATCGGCAGGACGTGAGTTTTGGCTTTATCGCGGCGCAAACCTTCTTTGATACGTTGATAAATCGACTGTTGATCGCGGCGCGATTTCATGTCGATAAAATCGAGGACAATCAAACCGCCCATGTTTCGCAAACGAAGTTGGCGCGCGATTTCGTCGGCGGCTTCCTGGTTCACCTTGAAGATGGTTGATTCCTGATCTTTGTTGCCTTTGTGCCGACCAGTATTTACGTCGATGGCGACGAGCGCTTCGGTTTCATCAATGACGAGGTAGCCGCCACTCTTCAAATGCACCTGGCGTGAAAAGGTATTTTCCAATTGTTTGGTGATGGTGAAGCGGTCAAAAATCGGCTGCGATTCCGTGTAGAGCTTGACCTTGTCCGCAGAACGTTTCGAAATCTTGGAAATCATTTCGCGCATTCGGTCGTAATGTTTCGCGTTATCCACGACGATCCGCTCGATGTCTTCGGTGAGAAAATCACGCACGGTCCGCTCGATCAAATCAGGTTCCTGAAACACGCAAGTTGCGGGCGGCTGTGATTTAATTTTTTCCTGAATGCCCTTCCATTCTTCAAGGAGCAGGGCGAGGTCGCGGACAAAATAGGCGGCGCGCTGACCTTCGCCAACCGTGCGCATGATGACGCCCATGCCTTCTGGAATGGTCAGTTCGCGCAGAATTTTTTTGAGACGTTGACGTTCTTCCTGGTTTTCAATTTTGCGCGAGATGCCGCATTGATCGGAGTTCGGCAAGAGAACCAAATAGCGGCCAGGCAGAACTAGATTTGTGGTGACGCGAGGGCCTTTGGTTCCGATGGGACCTTTGGTGACTTGAATGATAATTTCGCTGCCTGGAGGATAAAGCCGCGGAATATCTTTTTGCGTGATGCGCGGACGTTCGCGTTTTTTGTTCGGGCGCTCCACCAGTTCGACACCGCTGTCAAAACTGTTGGGCACGATGTCCCAATAGTGAAGGAACGCATTTTTTTCAAAACCAATGTCAACGAAAGCGGCTTTCAAGCCGTCTTCCAGATTACGGACTTTGCCTTTAAAAATACTCCCCACCAAACGCTCTTCGGTCGTGCGTTCGATGGTGAATTCTTCCAGTTTTCCTTCTTCGGTCACGGCGACACGCGTTTCAAGCGATTCCGCGTTGATGATCACTTCTTTGTTGGTTCGCTTCACCGGGCGGATCAAAGCCTGAACTTTTTTGATCACTTTGGTGGCGGCGGCCTTGATGCTTTCGACAATCCCCTGCGGCGCTTGCTCGGCGATTTTAACCGGTTGATAAGAAGTCTCCTCAACCTGCGCGGGGGTTTTCAAATCCGGCTCGCGAAAATCTTTTTTGGAATGTTCATGTTTTTCCGGCTCAGGCGGAAGTCCTTGCGGAGGTAAGCCGGCGGCGACATTTTCGGCGCGTTCAATTTCCTGTTCGTAGCGCGCCTTGTCGTAGATGGGATCAACCCCCCCGGATTTTTCACCCAACGCGTCAGCACGGGCTTCGTTGGCGGCGCGGTCTGGCTTTTGGTTTGGATTTAACCCGCCTGGTGGGCGGAATCGCATTCCGCCACGGCGGCGGCGCGAAAAGTTTTTATCACTCATATTAATTAATATGCCCTTCGATACATGTGGACGTTTTGCAAAATGCCAATGGCGATGAGCGAGCAGAGCACCGAAGATCCGCCGTAACTAAGCAGCGGCAGTGGAATACCCGTCACTGGCATTAACCGAATGTTCATGCCGATGTTGATGAAAACGTGGCTAAATAAAAGTGCCACGACACCAACGGCCAGGATTTTTCCCAGGCGATCGCGCGCCTGGCTGGCTATTTTTATCCCGCTAAACAGGATGACTGTGTAAAGCGTCAAAACCAAGACGCTGCCAACGAATCCTTCCTCCTCGGCAATGACGGAGAAAATGAAGTCGTTGTGTGCCACGGCTCGCGGAAGGAATCCGAGCGAATACTGGGTTCCTTGCCGCCAACCTTTGCCAGTCAGTCCTCCTGAACCGACTGAAATAAGCGCCTGCTCCACGTTGTAGGATTTGCTGGCCTGCAGGATTTTCGCTTGTTGGCGCTCCGCCGGTGTGGCATTCGGTGGAGCGAAATCTTTTCCAAAATAGGTTAACAACCGGTGCCGCTGGTATGGTTCTAATTTGATGAGTTGCCAGCGGGATTCGAGCGGCACAAATAAAACATCCACCAAAATCAGGACCACGAGCAAGCCGACGCCGCCGACGAATTTAATTAAGTAACGAACCGGCACACCTGCGACGAACATCATCAGCAAACCAACCGGAAAAAATACGAGTGCTGAGCCTAGGTCGGGTTCTTTCAAGATCAAGACAAAGGGCAGGGCGGTCATTCCTAGCGCGGTCCAAAAAACTTTTCTCCTGCGCAATTCTTCCAGCGGACGGCTCAGGAAATTTGCCATCATCAAAATAAAAGCGATCTTCGCAAATTCGGACGGCTGCAATTGAAACGGTCCCAGCATAATCCAGCGTTTCGCCCCGAAACGTTCCGTCCCGACTACCATCACCAGCAACAATAATAAAATTGATACCCAATATCCGATGATCGACCAGCGGGTGATGGAGCGATAATCAAACAAGCAAAACAAAATGACCATTCCCAGCCCGAGTCCGTACCAAATAATTTGCTTCACATAAAGTTGCTTGAACAGGGTCAGCGTTCGCATGGATTCATTGGCAAATGATGCGCTGTAAATGAATGTAACGCCGACGAACATCAGCCCCAGCAAAGCCAGGAGCAGAGGCCAATCGAGAAACGATTTTCGTTCGTTTAAGCGCGTTTCGTACATTTAGTTCAATCCCGCCATTGTTTTAGGCGCAACCCGTCCGCCTTGTTCCATTTTCACAATCGCTTCGTAAATTTGCCGCGCGACCGGAGCGCAGGTGCCTCCGCCGGAAGCGCCCGATTGCACCATGACCACCACGGCGTATCGGGGACTTTCAAAAGGAGCGAAGGAGGCAAACCAAGTGATATGATCAATGACTTGCTTGCCTTTGGTGACTTGCGCGGTGCCAGTTTTTCCGCTCACTCGAAAACCTGGAACGGCGGCGGCTTTGCCAGTGCCTTCTGAATCTTCAATATCCGCCAGCATTGCCCGGCGAATGATGTCCACATGTTTCGGATTCAAATGCAAATCCGAGCGGAGGACGCCGGGATGAAGTGAATTTGTGTCTGATTCAATTTCCGCATCGGGTGATTGAAGATTTTTTATGAGGCGGGGCCAATAAAGTTTTCCACCATTGGCAATGGCCGACGTCATTACGGCCATTTGCAACGGCGTCACGGTGACTTCCTGGCCGATGCAGAGGTTGGCAGCGTTTCCCGCCGACCAGGCGCGCAAAGTATCGGAATGGGGATAATCTCCTGAAACTTCTTCGCCGGGCAAAATGCCGGTGCTCTCGCCGAGATGAAAACGCTCGCCCACTTCGACCAGTTTTTTCAATCCGGCTTTCAAGCCGAAATGAATGAAATAGGTGTTGCTCGATTTCAGAAAAGCCCGCTGAAAATTGTAATCACCCGGAGGCGCGGTGTCGTCAATGGTTCGACGCCCGATCAAATTCGGATCACGAAAATAACCTGGATTGTAGATCGTTTCATTCGGGTTCATCACGTTGCTTTCCAAGCAAGCCAGGGCGGTTAAAATTTTTAAAATGGAGCCGGGGGGATACGCGCCATACGTCGCTCGATTGAACATATGGCTGTATTTTTCATTATTTAATCGCTCCCATTCCACCGAGGAAATTCCACTCGGAAAAAGGTTTGGATCAAAAGTCGGCGCGGAAACCAGGGCGAGAATATCGCCATTACGCACATCCATCACGACGGCTGCGCCGCGGACATTGGCCATCGCCGAAGCGAGCGCTTTCTCGGCGGTTCGTTGAATCCCCAAATCGATCGTGAGCACGAGATTTTTCCCCGGCTCGGTCATGCTCAACATTTCTTCGCGCTGGCGGTAGCCCACATTATTCACGAGCAAAGATTTAACTCCCGCTTTGCCGCGCAACGAATCGTCGAAACTCGCTTCCACGCCGGTTTTACCCACAAAGTAGGGCAAAATATACTTGTAGCTGATCTCATCATCGTCATCCGGCTTGCCATCACGACGCTGGACGTAACCGAGCACATGCGCTGCTGTCGTGCCATTCGGATAAGTTCGGATCGGCTGAATTTCCATTTCCACTCCCTCCAAACCGGTAAATTGCTCGGCAAAAATCGCAACCTGTTTCGGGGTCAAATTCTGAACAATCGGAAACGGAATGTACGGCTGTTGAAAATAATGCGTGCTGAATCTGGCTCGATCCAAAACTTTTGGATCCTGTAAACGCGCCGTGACTTGCGAGGTAAGATTGCTGACCACTCGATAACGCGCCTGGGAGACAAGTTCAGGGCGCACGAACGATGGCAACCGGGCGGTGGCTTGATTGGTTGACTGTCTTTCACCGCCGAACCATTGCGCGACAGAACCAAATAGCCGGCGCACTGTAGATTTTTTTACCGGCTTCACCAACTCCGGATGTTGTCTCAAATATTCTTTAACAACGATGTTCGAGTATTGGTAAGTGAATTGGCCGCGTAAATCTTCGAGATAAATATTCACATCAAAACGCGGCCGGTTTTCGGCAAGGCTCTGGTTGTTTCGATCTAAAATTTTTCCGCGCAATGCGGGGACTCGCACCGAGCGGAACGACTGGTTCTTCAAGTTCGCTTCGTAACGTTTGGCGGAAACAACTTGAACCCACCAAAGGCCGGTGAACAAGACGCCCATTCCGAGCAAAACGCCGAGCGAAATGATCCGCAGCTTGGAATCGGCGCGTTTCAATTGGTCGAAGATAAGCATTAGCCGCGTCCTCGCTTTATTTGGCGGTCAGGCCGAAAGGTGGTTTGCGCGATCGGTTGGTAGTTTAACGCGAGATTGATGCGGTCAAGTATCCAAAAACAAACCGGCGTGGCTAGACCGCCACCTACCGCCATGACCAGCAATTGCCAGAGAGTTCCCCAACCTACCAGCGGACTATTTTCGCCGCTCAATAAAATGAGAAGGGTGAACAACGGCGTCAATAAACTGGCCGTCAAACCAAAGGCGAATTGGGCGTAAAGTTGTTCGCGTAAAAGCAAACCGTGAAAACGGTGGATGGCGAAGCCGATGACAAACAAAGGGAGGACTGTAACGCCAAGCGGATTTGCCGAAAGTGAATCGAAAAGAAGTCCCCCGATTAGCGCGAGTAAAGCCACGGAAATAATGCCTCGGGTGAGGCTGGTATAAACCATCAGCGCAGGAAGCAGATCGAGTTGTGCACCGAAAATATTGCGAAACAAATCAAAGGTTGATTGGAAATAAATCGCGAGAAATGCCGCGATTAAAATGATGAGGGGCGTGAGCGCGTTCATGGAAATATCACCCATACTTCCTCCAGCGAACTTAGGTTGGCGGTGATTTTTACCCGCGCTTCCGTCGAAAGTCCGACGCTGTTGTTCCGGATATCTACAATTTGTCCGATGAGAATTCCTTTTGGAAAAATGCCGCCTTCGCCACTGGTGACGACAGGTTGCCCGGGTTTGATCGCGCTGTTGCGGGAAAAATATTGCAGGTCAACCATGTTGTTATCGAGGGGGCCACTGCTGGAAATAATAATTCCATTTTCGCGAACTTCTTTGTCCTGAATCAGTGCGCCCACCCGCAAATTTGGATCGCCCAAAAGCAAGACTTGGGAACGATTTGCGCCCACTACTGAAACCCTCCCGACCAGCCCATCGGAAATCATCACGGGTAAATTGGGACGGATGCCTTGATTGGAACCGACATCAATTTGAATGGTGCGCCACCAGTTGGCGGGATCGCGCGCGATGACGCGCGCGAGTTTCATTTTCCAAGGTGATTGCTTTTGCCAAATAAGCGATTGGCGCAATTGAGAATTTTCGCGGTGCAATTCGGTGTTTTGCATCAGCTGGATTTTCAGTTGCTCATTCTCCAGTCGCAGGCGCTCGTTTTCCTTGGTTAAAACGGATCGGGGAAGAATAATATTGCCTGTTTTCTGGAAGGCCTGCTGCGAAGAACCGGCCAGACCGAAAAGGGGGAAAAACATTCCACTGAGGGCAAGTTTGAACCGAGACATGGTGCGACTCGGCAGATTAAAAATAATCAGCGCGACCACGGCCACTAAAACCAGTGCAATATATTGCGGCTTTTTTAACATTTCACCCGACGGCGGCGCCGATTGAGCACCGCTCCATTCTGGTGAACGCGAGAAGAATTATGTTTTGGAAGAGGCGACCCGTTTGAGGAATGCGAGTTCTTGCAACACTCGACCCGTTCCTTCGGCGACTGCGCTGAGCGGATCGTCGGCGATGTGAACCGGCAAACCGGTTTCTTCAGCGACCAAACGATCTATGCCGCGCAACAGTGCGCCGCCGCCAGCCATCACAATTCCGCGTTCGACTAAGTCGGCGGAAAGTTCGGGCGGGCAACGTTCGAGTGTAATACGAATCGATTCCAAAATACTGGAAAGCGGTTCTTTCAGAGCTTCGCGAATTTCTTCAGAACGGACGGAAAGCGTTTTGGGCAAACCGGCGCTGAGATCGCGACCTTTGACTTCCATAGTTAATTCTTGCTCCAGCGAGAAGGCAGATCCGATCCGAATTTTGATTTCTTCCGCTGTGCGTTCACCGATCATTAAGTTATAGGCGCGCTTCATGTGCGCGACGATTGTTTCGTCAAATTCATCTCCGCCAACACGCAAGCTCCGACTGAAAACAATTCCAGCCAGAGAAATAATCGCGATCTCGCAGGTGCCCCCGCCAATATCGACGATCATGTTGCCTGCCGGTTCGTGAACCGGGAGACCGACACCAATGGCCGAAGCCATCGGTTGCTCGATCAAATA
>JBKJOZ010000073.1:0-3813 GCA_046595315.1 Limisphaerales bacterium | reverse complement strand
CCGAATTAAGTCGCTGACGAATCAGCGTGGCCGTTTCAAATCCATCCATGCCCGGCATCGACACATCGAGCAAAATGACGGCGAAGTCCTGATTCAACAAATGGCGCAGCGCTTCTTTACCTGATTTGGCGATGACCAAATTTTCGTTGAGTTCACTGAGAACGGCCTCGAGGGCAAGCAATTTATCGGCGCGATCATCAACGAGTAGAATATTGACCTTCTGCTCGACCTGACTGTAATGCCCGTATTTGGCGATCGACCGCTCCGGTTTTTTCACCGGAGACGGCGCGGACGATTTTGTGGTTGTTTCCGTCATGCTCATTTATCAAACAATTTTTTGTGATCAATCAGCGATGCAGCCAAAGGCGCAAAAGGGAGCGGAGTTGTTCGGCATCCACCGGCTTGGATAAATAATCCGACGCACCGGCGGCGATGCATTTTTCGCGGTCGCCTTTCATTGCCTTGGCGGTGACGGCGATGATGGGCAGATTTTCAAAATCCGCAATTTCGCGAATCGCGCGCGTCGTCGCGTATCCGTCCATCGTGGGAAGCATGATGTCCATCAACACGATATCGATATTTTTGACATTGATGAGCGTCTCGATGGCGTCTTTTCCGTTTTCGGCGGAGGCGACGTTCATTTTGAAACGTTCCAGAACACTGGTCATCGCGAAAATATTTCGGATGTCATCATCGACGAGCAGGACTCTCTTATTTTCCAAAACGCCATGATGCAATGTCTCGAGCATTTTGCGTTGCCTGTCGGGCAGCTTGGAAGTGTTGCGATGGAGCAGGAGCGAAGTTTCGTCGAGCAGCCGCTCCGGCGAACGCACGTCTTTGATCAGAATGGATTCCGCCAATTTTCGCAGTTTGGTTTCTTCATCTTTCAACAAATCTTTTGCGGTGTAGACGATGATGGGGACGCTCCGCGACTCGGATGATTTCTTAATCTCCTCGATCAATTCCACGCCCGACATATCGGGCAAGCCGAGGTCGAGGATCATGCAGTCGTATTTTTTCTTTTTCAAAGCGGCGAGCGCTTCTTTACCGCTGGAAACCACTGTCGTTTTCACGTCACCGTTGCCGATTAAATCGGTGATGCTCATACGTTGGATTTCGTCGTCTTCCACGAGCAAAAGATTTTTTACAGGACGCTCGATGAAATCCATCATCTCATCAAAAGCGCGTTCCAGTGTTTCTTTCTTTTCCGATTTGCGAACGTAACTCAGCGCGCCTTGCGACAGGTTGGGTTCGGGATCTTCGTCCACGCTGATGACTTGAACCGGAATATGTCGCGTGGCCAAATCAACTTTCAATCGGTCTAACACGCGCCAGCCATCGAAGTCCGGCAAATGAACGTCGAGCGTGATGGCATCAGGTTTGAGTTCTCGCACCATCGCCAGAGCGGAGGCGCCGCGCGGGGCAACGATTCCCTTGAAACCTTTTTGACGCGCCGCATCGAGTAGAATGCGCGCGTAGTTGATGTCATCTTCCACAATCAACACCACGTGATCGTTGGGTTCGATTTTACCGCGATCGTCATCGACGGTCGCTTCAATCAGACCCGGATTTTCCGGTGTCACTTCGACCATTGCGAGATCCACCGTGGTTCCATGCAATTCGCGACTTGTTTCTCTCCGCACCGCGCGGGTCGGCACGTGGGTTTGCGGCAAATACAGAGTGAACGTACTGCCTTGGCCAGCGGCGCTGGCGAGGCGAATTTCGCCACCCAACAGTCGCGCAATTTCGCGGCTGATCGCCAGACCCAGACCGGTTCCTCCGTAGCGGCGCGAGGTCGAACCGTCGGCTTGTTGGAATGCTTCGAAGATAATTTGCTGTTTCTCGGGCGCGATGCCGATACCGGTATCGCTGACGGAAAACGCCACCACCGAACGGGCGTGGTTGAGAACTTCATGATCCGAACTCCATCCTTGCGTGACGGTTTCGATGCTGAAGGTGACGCGCCCTTTCTCGGTAAACTTGAATGCATTCGAGAGAAGATTGCGGATGACCTGCTCCAAGCGTTGCGAGTCGGTGAAGATGTGGCGCGACAAATCGTCGTCGAGCTTGATCTCGAATCCGACGTTTTTCGATTCCGCCACATGCCGGAACGTGCGTTCGACATAATCCTGCAACTCGATGAAGCGCAATTCGCTGATGTCCACCGTGACCGTTCCAGATTCGATCTTCGACAAATCCAAAATGTCGTTGATGAGACTGAGCAAGTCGTTGCCGGACGCATGAATCGTCTTGGAAAACTCGACCTGTTTTGGGGTGAGGTTTCCTTCCTGGTTGAGCCCGAGCTGGTCGGCCAGAATGAGCAAGCTGTTGAGCGGCGTGCGTAATTCGTGCGACATGTTCGCGAGGAACTCGGATTTGTATTTCGAAGTGAGCGCGAGCTGTTTGGCTTTTTCTTCGAGCGCTTGACGGGCTTGCTCGACTTCGCTGTTTTTGCGTTCGACTTCCGAGTTTTGTTCGGCGAGCAATTTTGCTTTTTCCTGCAACTCTTCGTTCGTGTTCTGCAATTCTTCCTGCCGACTCTGCAATTCTTTGGCGAGCGATTGCGATTGCTTGAGCAAATCTTCAGTACGAGTGTTTGCCTCAATCGTGTTCAAAACGATGCCGATGGATTCCACGAGCTGATCGAGGAACGCTTGGTGCGTCGGACTGAATTGCTCGAACGACGACAGTTCCATGACCGCCTTGACCTGGCCTTCAAACAGAACGGGCAAGACGATAATATTCGTGGGCGGCGCTTGTCCAAGACCAGAGGTAATTTGCACGTAATCCGAAGGCGCGCTGGTGAGCAAAATACGTTCGCGTTCCAGCGCTGCTTGACCGACCAATCCTTCGCCCAGTGCGAATTTGTTTCCGACATTTTTGCGGTTTCGGAATGCGTAACTGGCGAGCAATTTCAAATGTGCTTCGTTCTTTTCAATTTCATCAAGACCGTCTTCACGCGGTTGTTGCATGATGTAGAAAACGCCGTGCTGCGCGGAAACAACGGGCGCGAGTTCGGACAAAATAAGTTTGCCGACCGTGAGCATGTCCTTCTGCCCTTGCAACATGCGCGTAAATTTCGCGAGGTTCGTCTTGAGCCAATCTTGTTCGTTGGTCTTGATCGTGGTGTCTTTCAAGTTACGAATCATCTCGTTGATATTGTCTTTCAACGAAGCAACTTCGCCTTGCGCCGCCACTTGAATGGAACGGGTCAAATCACCTTTCGTCACTGCGGTGGCCACGTCCGCAATGGCGCGAACTTGCGTCGTCAAATTCGCTGCGAGCTGATTGACGTTGTCGGTCAAATCTTTCCACGTGCCAGCCGCGCCGGGAACGTTCGCTTGTCCGCCGAGTTTTCCTTCGACACCGACTTCGCGAGCCACCGTCGTCACTTGATCCGCAAAAATAGCGAGCGTATCGATCATGCCGTTGATCGTGTCAGCGAGTTCGGCGATTTCACCTTTCGCTTCCACGAGCAGTTTGCGTTTCAAATCGCCGTTGGCGACAGCGGTTACGACTTTCGCAATACCGCGCACCTGATTCGTCAGGTTACCGGCCATGAAATTCACGTTGTCGGTCAAATCTTTCCACGTGCCGGAAACGCCTTTGACTTCAGCTTGTCCGCCGAGTTTTCCTTCGGTGCCGACTTCGCGGGCGACGCGGGTCACTTCAGATGCGAATGAAGAAAGTTGATCGACCATCGTGTTGACGGTGTTTTTCAATTCGAGAATTTCGCCTTTCACATCGACCGTGATTTTTTTGGAGAGATCGCCATTGGCGACAGCGGTTGTGACAGCGGCGATGTTGCGCACT
>JBKJOZ010000058.1:0-3206 GCA_046595315.1 Limisphaerales bacterium | reverse complement strand
TTCGCAATGACGCATCAACGCCACACTGCCTAATGAGTAGTCAAAATTTTGCGGCGTGATGCGCGGCCAGGCGCGCACGGCGGCGCGATACGGTTCAAACCAATACGCGTCGCGTGGCATGGCGGTGTTCGTATCGCAAAGAAGGACCGGCAAAATTTCCTGATTTAATTCGATTGCGAGATCGAATGCGCCGCGATGAAACCGCTGGACGAATCCATCATGCGAACGCGTGCCTTCGGGATAAAAATGCACGAGCGCACCTTCGGCCATTTTTTCGCGGCAGCGGCGCAAAGTAGTTTCGGGATCATTCGGCTCGACCATGACATGGCCAAGTAATTTGCAACCGATGCCGAGAATCGGCGTGTCGAAGACGCGTTTTTTGGCTGTCTGTCGCACGTCGGCCGGGAGACTTACGATCAACATCACATCCACGGCGGATTGATGATTGCTGATGACGATGCAGGGTGGCGAAAACGTTTCGGGTGAGATGTTTTGAAATTTCAATTTGCCGAACGGCAATCCTTTGACGACACCGCGAGCCATCCAACGCGTGGCGCGACGCAATGTGTCGTCCGCCGTGCGCGGCGAAACGATTTTAAGAATGGGCCGCAAAATGTAGTAGAGAAACAGTTCGCTTCCGCCCAAATGCAGCGCGATCCAGAGCGAACCGAACAGGTGCCAAAAGCGTGGTGCGCCGCGCGGCGGATTTTTGAAGAGCAATAAATCCATGCAGATTGGCGTGAGAATCAGCGTGGCGAGAAAGGCGAAACTCATCCCGATTAACACGGTTACGCCCATCGAAAAAAGCACGGGATGATTTGCAAGCACCAACACCCCGAAACCAAAAATGGTGGTGAGCGCGGAAACTAAAACCGATGCGCTGGTGGAGGCGGCGAATTGTTTTTGCCCGCGCCACGCATCGAGTTTGCTCGTCATCAGAAACACGCTGTAATCTTCGCCGACGCCGATAATGAAAATGACGAATATGCTATTCATCAAATCAATCGGGATGCCGAGCAGGCCCATCGCGCCAAACGTCCAGGCTAGTCCAAATGCGATTGGGAGCATCGTTGCGATGACCAATTCCGTTGAGCCGAGCGTCAGAAAAAGAAGTCCGACCACCACGACGCCGGTCCACAAAGCAAATGTTTTGAGTCCGCTTTTGGCCAAACCGGCGATGTGATCGGCGAACGCTTTGTGATCGAGCACAATGGTTTTTGGCAACGCAGCGCGCAGTTCGGCGGTGTTCCCGCGATCTTTTAATTTGATCAACGTGCTGACCGCATTATCGCCGGGCGCGAGTGCGACGCGTTCGTTCAACGCTTGTTCCAAAGGCGTGCCGCGAAACATTTCTAACGTCAGGAACGCAGGTTTGTTTTCAACATTTCGCCAAAAATTTGTGAAGGCATCCGCGCGAAAACCCAACTCAGCGCCGACCTCTTGCAACGTTTTTTGCACCGTCGCGCGACGCTCGGGAGTCCAGAAATTTTCCCAGCGTTGGATATTTATTTTTTGCGTGTCGATGGAGGGACAAACGGAAGAGAGCGAATAGACGGCGGCGACATTTGAATTTTTCGCCAGAGTTTCGGCGGCGTGATCGTTTTGCGCGAGGGCTTCTTCGGGAGTTGCGCCGCGAGCGACCACCAGCGTCATGCCGAGCGCGCTGCCCCATGTTTTGTTGATTTGCGCGTCATCGCTTCGAGTGGATTCCGTGATGCCGTTGAGCTTTGAAATGTCGCCTTCAAAACGGAGCCGTTTCACGCCGAAGAATGTGACGACGGTGATGATGAGAACGAAAGTGACGAGCCCAACGCGGTGGCGTGATTGCCAGTTGAAATAATTTTCCAACCAGCGCGTCAACCACAACGGCGGGTGGCCGCCTTTTTTTGCGACCGGCACGAGCAATGGTAAAATTACCATCGCGAATGCGACGGAAAAAACGCAGCCGACTGCACCGTAAATGCCAAGTTGATGATAGCCGTGCATCGGCGAACGCATCATCACCAGAAATGCGGCAATGGTTGTAATTGATCCGAGGCAAATGGGAAAAACCAGCCGACTCAAATGTTCGCCGATCAACCGATGATCCGAGCCGGCTGCGTCATCAAGATGATAAATAATATGAATCGCGTAATCGACCGTGATGCCGAGCGCGATTGAGGCGAAACCGACGGCAATGGCAGACAGATGATCCTGCGTCAACGCGAGTACGACACCCGCCATCAACGTGCCGAAAAGCGATGGCAAAAAAGTGATGAGCGCGAGCCAGCGCCGCCGATACGCGGTCAGGCAAAGCGCCAACATCCCAATCGTTCCGAGCGAGATACAGCGCAACGCGTCGGATTTGATAATGGTTGCGTTGTCCACCGACATGCGGTGTCCGCCCGTGATCGCGACATGAACGTTTGGAAATTCTTTTTCAACCGATTGTGCGACGCGCATCAAATCTTTCACAATCGCATCACTTGCTTTGGAATTAGCGGAGGGAAATTTCGGTTCTGCCATGAGCAAAACATGTCGCCCATCGCCACTCGTGATGCGGCCATCAATAATTTGCGCGTCGCCGAAACCAGTTTGGAGCGGAAGCACTTTGCTGAAAACGAGCGCACTCATTCCGACTGGATCAGCCGCGACAACATCCTTGAGCACCATGCCTTCGGGGCCGGAAAGTTTGCGGCGTATGTCGGTGAGGTGAGTGCGAACGGCGGCGGGTTCCAGCAACGGCGTGAGCGCTTTGGCATCGGCTTCGCTGAAAAGATTCGGCAGCGCGCCGGTCAGGTAATCGACAATTTTTTGCTGCCCGCCTATTTCAACGTGAAAGGTAATTCGCTCAAAAACTTTGTTGGTGGACAGTTCGGAAAAAACTTCTTCGGCGGCGCGAGCGAGAGTTTCGGGATCGTCGGTCTTGATGCCGATGTCGATATAAACGCGGTCGATCTGGTGAAATTTTTTGAGCGCGTAACGATATTCATCTACCAGCTTGTCGTTCTGCGGCAGCGTGGCGAGAAGGTCTTCTTCCAAATCGATTCGCAACGAGAGGGCAACGGCGATTGCCGAAAAAATAACCAGGAGGCCCAACACCCATTTTCGGTGTGAGACGAGCCATAAATAAAATCGCGTGTAGAGATTGGTCTTCATTTTTTCCGGACAAATTGCGCGATGAGATAAGTTGCTGCGGTTCCAAGCGCCGCGACGATGATGGCGAG
>JBKJOZ010000003.1:0-4945 GCA_046595315.1 Limisphaerales bacterium | reverse complement strand
GACGCTAGCAAACCATATCGAGCCACAGTTACTCCGGCGTATCGTTCCCGCGCATAAGCCTTCGCTGTTTCAATATCCCGAGTGACGGAAGGATTCCCAATTTACGTCACTCGGGATATTGAAACAGCGAAGGCTTATGCGCGGGAACGATACGCCGGAGTAACTGTGGCTCGATATGGTTTGCTAGCGTCTCGCTACGCAAAAAACCTCAGCGTGATAGGAATAGACAACGACTACCATTTTGAGCGCGCGAAACAATTGCAAGTAGGGCGTTGGTTTAATGCTGAACCGAGCAATCCGCTTTCCTGCTGTGCATTGGAACGTCCGGCTACTGAATTCGAATGCCAAGGTTTGGAACTTGATTTTCCAATCGTCTGTTGGGGAAATGATTTTCTTTGGGACGGTACTACGTGGAATGCGAATCTGAAAGTTCGGAGAGGTCTTAAAGATACATGGAAAGTTACTCTAAACGCTTATCGCGTTCTCTTAACTCGCGGACGGGACGGGATGTGTCTTTTTATTCCTCAATCCAACGATGTGCGTTTTGATTCCACTTACAATTTTCTCGTCGGGGCGGGTTGTGCTGCAATTTAATTGAGTTTCGTCAGCCAGAATTCCTGCCGATGCGTGGGCGTGGTGCAGTTCTTACAACCTTTGTGCCTGTGCCAAAAACAGCCGTGAACGAAGATGGCGGTTTTGTATTTGGGCAGAAGGATGTCGGGAGTGACGTAGCGGGTTTTCGGTAGGGACACGTTCCACCGTGTCCCTGAAATTCTTTTCTGCAAATGATGGGACGAGGTGGAATTCATCCCTACCTTGGGCGGCGGAATCGGAATCCTGACGTGCAGACGGAAGCGGAATCCCATGCGGTGCAAAAGGGAGCGGACCACAAGCTCGGGCGTGGTGTTTTTGCCGCGAATGCGCGACATGTTCCAACTGCGCCGTTCTTTCGTGAGTTTATCCAAACTGCGGTTCATGGCTTAGACAGAATTTACAGAATTACCGAATTAAAACCAGACGGGGAAATTAATGGGACGAGATGGAACTCGTCCCTACCTTGGGCGGCCAGACGAATGGAGGCCGTTCGACCGTGAATGAAGAGGGCGGTTTGTATTCGGGCAGAAGAATGCCGGTGGTGCCGCTTCCAGCAAAGGATCGCAGACCAAAATCCGTTCAGCGTAGGGAGTGGCCGTTGAGATCCAGATGTTCTTTCCAGTTCGCTTGGTAGGATTTGCTTTGCGCTACGAAACCCTCGGCGGGAACTGTCTGAAGTGGGCCGACTCATGATGTTTGTTATCCTTGCCCGACAGAAAAAATTTGTCAGCGGAAAAAAAGCCATGCTAAACTTGCAACTCGTTTTATCACAACTGAGGAATGAAAAAGAAATTATCTGAAATCTCCGAGGTCGTCCAAATTCAGGCTCCACGAAGCATTGTCCTGATGGTTTGCGTCGTCGTTCCCCTTGTGATTCTCGCGGTGGCGACGATAGGTTTCTGGCTGGGCAGGAATTCGCATCATACGTTTAGCGCGGATGGCGTTTCCCCTGTTCAAAACTCCATTCTTAAGAACAAAAGTGGCGAAAACACGTATCATCTTAAGCCGGGGCCATGGGGCGATTTCGAGTGCCAAAAGACTTTTATCGAAATACCGGATGAATATCTTTCCATCCGGGTGCATGAGGCAGCGAAGGTGCGCTGGTTCTTTGAAGGTTACTCCGCAGAATCGCTGATGGCATTGCTAAACGCCGCCGAGCTTTCCGCTGCGGAGAAGTCAGCCTTGTTGGACAAAGCAAAATGGGACATCGCTCCCAACGGCATCTACATCAACCCGCCGACGGAAACAATCCTCTCCCTGTCACCCGCCTCCCGCGCGAAGATTTATAACGTGCTTATGGAATTCGATGAAAACCCGCAACAACAACAGTCGTTTCACTGGCCAGTGAACCTCGCCGATTCGATTTTCGCCAACCCGGAACTTTCTAGCCAGACGCGCGACCTAGTAAAAAAGCTCTGCTACTCACATGCCCGGCAAATCATGTTCGCCGACCTGCCCACTGTCCTGAATTCTCTGCCAAACGAAAAGGAAAAGAGACGCCTTGAAAAGGCTCTTTCGCGACGCCCCACGCTGCTCATGCGCATCATCCTCTCGCCAAAGTCTGATACCGAGTCATTAATGAAATACTGGGGCATCGCCGGGTCTGCTATGAATATCCGGCCCATCCTCGAAGCCGCTGCAAGTATTCCCGAAGGAACGAAGCTGAGCATTCTCAATCTCCTTCCGCCAGGGCCGACGGCACGGCTTTTCACCTATCCCTTCCCGACGGTCGGCGCGCAAGTTGATTGTCATTGGACATCCTTTAACTTTTTCAAAGATATTGCCGATCCGCCGACCACGGACGGCAGCTATTGGAAACGCAAGCTCGACCTCGAATACTATCCAGTTCTCTCCGACCCTCGTTATGGCGATCTCGTCATGCTGGTTAAACCCAATGGCGCCATCACCCATTCCTGCGTCTTCCTTGCGGACAATATCGTCTACACCAAGAACGGCGCGAACGCGACCGTTCCGTGGATGTTGATGACCATGCCCGACCTCCTTGATGACTATCAATCCGATATGCCCGAAGGCGAGACCCTTCGCGTCAACTACTACCGCAACAAGAGTTATTAATTCAGAGCAACCTTTGAGGCCTTAGCGCACGCTGTCAGTACTGGTTTTGCTATTCATATAGGGCGCGTCGCTCCGCGAAATTACACCAATAAAACCAGACAAGGGAAATCATGGGACGAGGTGGAACTCGTCCTTATCTGGGCGGGCGGTCCTTGCGGCGTGAGATTAAACGGTCGCGGCGTTCAGCATTCCTTCGATGGTGACGAGGGGTAGATCGGCCGCCGCGCTGAAGGATTGTTTGCGATAGAATGGATTTTCGAGCACTTGGCCACGGGCCATAACGATGGGGTGCACGCGCAACATCTGCGATAGAATCTGAGGGGAGAAACAGCGCTCGTTGTATTGGCAGACGGCGACGAACTTCTCGGGGAATTGAAAATCGAGGGAGGCTTCGTATTCATGGACTCGCGCCAAAGCGGAGGGAAAATTGACGGCCCACATTAATTCGCCGGTGGCGCGGAAGGCGGAGTATCCGTCGCGCATCGATCTTTCCACTTCTTTGCTTAAATCTTCGATCATTTTTTGCGGTTCAAAAACGCCGTGCTTGAGATAGGTGTCGCCGGGGGTGGCAATCGTGAGGGCACCACTGGTTTGCGCGGATTCGACATCAATCCCTTCGGCTTCGAGTGCATCGAGCACGGATTTGATCGTATTTTCGGCGACGATATAAAGGCAGCGCTCATTGTGGCGCAGTCCGTGCGCGAGGTAAGGAATGACGGCGGCAAATTGTTCGACGCGGTTGCGGTAAAACAGGGCAGCATGATCACCGGGCCGCAGTTGTCGGGTTATTTCGCTCATCGCGCGCAGAAATTGTCACAAGGGGAGATCAGCTCACAACCTGATTACCAGCTCCATGAAACCAGTAGGGTGGGGTTGCGCTGCGGCGCGAAGATTCGAGGCCGCGCCTTAACAGCGAGAGCGCCATGAATCATTTTGTGACGAATAAATAAGATGAAATAAGCGGCTGATTTTGATAATTTGCTGATCCCTGTGTTCAAACTGTTTATCGGAATTATCGTCAGTTTTTGTTTTGCGCCTCACGCAAAGGCTTGGAATGCGGCGGGGCATATGCTGGTCTCGCAGATTGCTTACAATCACCTTGAACCAGCGGCCAAAGCGAAGTGCGATGCGCTGATTGCCGTGGCGCTTTCCTACGCCAGTGCCGCCACCAGTAACTTTGTGACCGCCTCGGTTTGGGCGGATGATTTTAAATCTCAATTAACCACCGGCACTTCGCATTATATTGATCTGCCGTTCAGTCTCGACGGCGCAACGACGACCAATTTTAACGCGCCCGACATTGATGTGGTTCAGGCCATCAACCAACATATTGCGGTGTTGCAAAATCCAGCGTCGGCGCTGACGAATCAGGCGACGAGCTTGCGTTATCTGTTGCATTTCGTGGGCGACATTCAGCAACCGCTCCATTGTGTCACGGCGATTTCCAGCAACTCTCCGGGCGGCGATGCCGGTGGGAATAGTTTTTCCTTAAGCAACGCGGATTGGAGTAATTTGCATTCGCTCTGGGACGCCGGTGGAGGTTATCTGACCAACTCGATTTCGCGCCCGTTGACGGGCAGCGGTCAAGCCACGCTCAACGCCAAAGCAGCGGCGGCGGAAATCAATTATCCTTACAGTGCCAATCCCAACGCGATTCCTGATCCGATGACTTGGGCGCGTGAAGGACTTGTTTTGGCGACGAACGTTTCCTACTTCGGGATCACGCGCGGCTCGACTCCAACAACGAATTATCTCAGCACAGCGAAGACCACAGCGGAACAACGCGTGGCATTGGGCGGTTATCGTCTGGCCGACTTGTTGAACACCTTGTTTGCGCCCACCGCCGTCACGCTCACTCCATTGAAAGTGGTCAGTGGAAAGTTCGCGTTCACCTGGTTAGGAATTTCCAACACCACCTATCGCGTGCAATGGAAATATCAACTCACCGACGCGACGTGGAATAATCTGACGAACATCGTTGCGTCGAGTAACGTGGTCTCCTTCAACGAAACACTTTCCTCTACCCAACGGTTTTATCGAGTGGTGCAGTGAGTTTCAAACCATCGGAGGGACGCGCTCCGCAAATCCCTCTTATTTCAAAAACACACCGGCGATGGCGGCGTTGAGGAGAGTGGCGATGAAGCCAACGAAGAGTGCGCGCAAGCCGAGTCGTGCGAGATCGTGGCGGCGTTCCGGTGCAATCGCGCCGATGCCGCCAAGTTGGATGCCGACGGAGGCGAAGTTCGCGAAGCCAGTCAGGGCGAAAGCGGCGAGG
>JBKJOZ010000275.1:0-7639 GCA_046595315.1 Limisphaerales bacterium | reverse complement strand
AATTTAATCAGCGAACCGCCAGTCGTTGCATTCGGCCCGCAGCATCAATCCACTTGCGGTTTTGTTTTCAATGAGCCGGAAGCGAAAAATAAAATCAATCCGGGCCGCGCGTTGTTTGGCCCGAAATGGTGGGAAGGGGATGCTTTCGTCGCTGGCGAATCGCGGGGAAAAATCTGGCGCGTGAAACTCGTCAAAACTCCGAATGGCTATGTGGGAAAAGAATCGGTCATCGCACGGCTTTCAATGATGCCGCTGGACGTCGCGATTTCTCCCAAAGGCGATTTGTATGTTTGCTGTCACAGCGGAAAACCCGACTGGGGAACCGGTCCGCGCGGTGAAGGAAAAATTTTCAAAATTTCCTACGCGGATAAAAAAGCGCCGCAACCGGTCAGGGTTTGGGCGGTTGAGCCGATGGAAGTGCGCGTCGCTTTCGATCGCTCCATTGATGCGTCGATCGAGAAAAGTCTTTCGGGGACTGATATTGAATTTGGGGAATTTGTTTCCACCGCCGACCGCTACGAATCGATCAAACCATCCTACAAAGTGGTGCAACTCCAGGAGCAAACTCCGCGCGGAAAATTAAAAATCTTTTCCGCAAAACTTAAGCGTGACGGGAAAACGCTTGTGCTTTCCACCGGGCCGCATCCGCAAGCGGTGAGATACGCACTGACGCTGCCCGGTGTGAAAGCAAAAGGAGCCAAAGGAAACGGCGCGATCATTGATTTGGATTACGACTTGAGCGGTGCACACGGGACACCGCGTCCCGACTGGCTTCCAATGACGGAATCTAAAACCATTTTGCCGACCGAAAATCCCGAACTGGCTGGCGGCGATTTTCAGCGCGGGAAAAATTTGTTTTTTGGCGATAAATTAAAATGCGCCACCTGTCATCGCATTCGCGGTGAAGGAAAAATCGTGGCGCCGGATCTCAGCAATCTCGTCAGCCGCGATGTTGGTTCTATTTTGCGCGACATCAAAGAGCCGAGCGCGACCATCAATCCAGACTACGTCGCGTTCAATGCCTCACTAAAAGATGGTGAAGAGTTGAGCGGTTTTGTGCGCGCACAAAATGAGAATTCGCTCACCATTCTCGGCGTGGATGGAAAAGAAAGCGTGGTTGCGCGCAAAGATTTAAACCAGCTTCGCTCCAGTGCCGTTTCGTTGATGCCATCCGGTTTGCTCGACGGATTAAAGGAAAGTGAAGTTCGCGATCTGCTGACGTTTTTAACTTCCGAACCGCCACAACGAACGCGCGAAGAAGTCGAACGAATTCAAGCCCACAGCGGCGACACGATTGCTTCAGAAAAAAAGGCCGGAAAGCCTGGTGAAAATTTGAAAATTGTCTGGGTCGCCAGCAAACAAGATCATGGTCCCGGAGAACACGATTATCCCGCCGCGCAGAAAATGTGGATGTCGCTTTTGAACAAAGCGCCGGAAATTTTCGCCACGAATGTCTGGGAATGGCCGAGCCCGAAGCAATTCGTCGAAGCGAATGTGTTGGTTTTTTATTTTTGGAACCACGATTGGAGTGAGGACAAATTGCGACAGCTCGACGATTTTCTGGCCCGTGGCGGCGGCGTGGTCGTTCTTCATTCCGCGACAATTTCCACTGACCCCGACCGTCTGGCAAAAACGATTGGCTTGGCCTCGCAATCGGGTCGCACGAAATATTTGCACACACCCTTGGATCTGAAATTCACCGGAACAAACATCATTATCGAAAATTTTCCCAAGCAGATTCATTTTTTGGACGAGCCTTATTGGCCGATGATTGGTGACACGAATAAAATTAACGTGCTCGCGGCGGTGAAACAGGATGGCCAAGATCAGCCGCAAGTGTGGACATTTGAAAAAGGCAAAGGCCGCGTTTTTGGATGTGTTCTCGGTCATTACACGTGGACACATGAAGATCCGATCTATCAAATTTTGATTTTCCGTGGCATTGCGTGGGCGGCGCGAAACGAGAAATTACGTTTGCCGCAGTGATCTCTCAAATCCCTTGCCTCTCGTCTGAACAGAAGCAAAACTTCGTTGTCTTTTTCATAGTGAAGGAATTGTTGAAGAAAATTTACACCGTTAAACGTCACGCTGGTCTGGTGGTAGTTTTATTTCTGTTGGCCTGTCACGTCGCATCGGCCGCCTCGAATTTCGCCACCAGCCTTGATCGGAATACGATTGGCCTCGGTGAAACGGCGACTTTAACGCTGACCTTCACGGACGTTTCCATTCCCGAAGCACCGACGCTTCCCGCCATTCCCAACCTCACGATCAATCACGTCGGGCAATCCAGCCAGGTGCAAGCCATCAACGACGCGGTTACATCCAGCCTCAGTCACAATTATGAAGTGACGCCGACCGCCGCGGGCGATTTTGTCATTCCCGCGATCCAGGTTCAGGCCAATGGGAAAATTTTTAAAAGCCAGCCCTTGCCTCTGAAAGTAGTTCAAGGCGCTGCGCCTGCGCCGGAGGAAAAACTCCCGGCCTTTCTAAAATTAATTGTTCCCAAGACGCAACTTTATGTCGGCGAACCCTTGCCCATTGAACTCCAACTTTATTGTCAGGACGCCCGCGACGTAAACATGCCGCAATTCGCGAGCGATGGATTCACCGTCGGCAACATGCCGCAACCGACCCAGACCCGCACCCGCTTCAGCAACGAAGTTTACAACCTCGTCATTTTTAAAATACCGATCGCAGCGACCCGCGCTGGTTCTCTGACGCTGGGCCCCGCGACGATGAATCTAAAATTGCTGATGGGCCCGCGCGATTTTTTCGGTCAATTCACGCAGGCGCGCCAGGTTTCGCTGAAAAGCGAACCGCAAACCATCCAGGTGCTCCCGCTGCCCACAATCGATCGCCCTGCTAATTTCAACGGCGCGATTGGAAATTTTACCATGACGTTCAGCGCAGGGCCGACCAACGTAGCCGTCGGCGATCCCATCACAATGAAGGTGAAAATTTCCGGGCGCGGCGGGCTGGATTTGCTTTCGTTGCCGCCACAAAACGAGTGGCGTGAATTTACTACCTATCCCGCGACCAGCAAAATTGAATCCGCCGATCCGCTGGGATTGGAGGGAGCAAAATCTTTTGAACAAGTGGTTGTGCCGCAAAATTCCGCTATCAAAGAATTGCCGTCTTACGCATTTAGTTTTTTTGATCCTGAGCAAAAAAAATATCGGACGTTGACGCATCCGGCGACTCCATTGACGGTTCGACCGACCGCCGCTACGCCGCAACCAACCATTTTCGCAAATAATCCCGAAGCCAAAACAGAACCATTTTCTCGCGAAATCGTTCACATCAAACCGCAGCTTGGAACCCTTCGCGCCGTTTCCGTCCCGCTCGTGCAACAGCCGTGGTTTTGGATTTTGCAAAGCATCGCTCCCCTGGCGTGGATTGTTTCGATGATTTGTCGAACGCGTCGGGAAAATTTCCAGAACAATCCACGTTTGCGACGACAATTCGAAGTGGAGAAAACCGTGACGCTCGGATTAAAAGAACTTTCGCAACACGCGTCCGCCAAAGAATCTGACTTATTTTTTGCCACCGTTTTTCGGTTGCTGCAGGAGCAGATTGGGGAGCGGTTGAATCACCCCGCCTCGTGAATTACGGAAGAGGTGATTGAAGAGAATCTTCGTCCACGAGGAGTGGATTCGGAGACGCTTGCCTTGTTGCACGAATTATTTCAAACCTGCAACCAAGCTCGCTACGCCTCGCAGAGAACCAGTCAGGAGTTGGCGTCATTTATCCCAAAAGTGGAGCAAGCGATTGCTGAATTAAGGAAAATAAAATGAGCGCTCAATTTTTTCCTGGAATTTGGAGTCGGCGATTATTGATTGCGGTGATGCTTTTTTTCTCGGTGTTCACGAAAGCCGAAACTGTTTCCAACCCGTTCAACGACGCGAATAAACTCTACGAACAGGGGAGATTTTCTGAAGCTGCGGCGGGTTACGAAAAGATGGTGCAAAACGGTTCTGTCTCCACCCCGCTGCTTTTTAATCTCGGCAACGCGTTTCTGAAATCCGGGCAGGTTGGGCGCGCGATTGTGGCGTATCGCCGCGCAGAAAAATTGTCGCCCCGCGATCCCGATGTGCGCGCCAACCTCCAATTCGCGCGCAACCAAGCGGGCGGAGGAACGGCCGCGCCCACCCATCGCTGGAAAAATTTTATCGAAAAAATGACGCTCAACGAATGGGCCATTTCGACTTCGGTTCTCGTGAGCCTTTGGTTCCTTTTGCTCGCGCTTCGCGAATGGCGAGGCAAGAAATCATTTCGCGGAATTATTTTTGCGCTGGGAATTATTTGCGGGCTTTTCGCGGTGTGCCTCGTCGCCGCGATTCGTCAGGAATTTTTCGTGCAGTCATTGGTTGTGATTGTTCCAGAAGCAGTTGTTCGTCGTGGCACGTTTGAAGAATCGCCCAGCGTTTTTACTTTGCGCGATGGCGCGGAAGTGACGGTGCTGGACAAAAATAATGGTTGGTTGCAAATCGTGGATGCTGCGCATCGCTCCGGTTGGCTATTGGAAAAACAACTGTCGCCACTCGATAAATCCGAACGACGCTGAGCGAGTCTTCACGGTTACGACAGCTCTTTTAATTTCCCCGTGCTGTCCCCCACGCGATCCACCGACACCCCGAATTTATCCAACATCGACACGTAAAGATTGGTCATCGGTGTTTCGCGTTCAAAGCGGACATGCCGCCCGCTTTGAATTGTTCCACCGGCGCGTCCTGCGAGCAACACCGGTAGATTATCGTGATTGTGCGCGTTGCCGTCGCCGATGCCGCTGCCGTAAACGATCATACAATTATCCAGCAGCGTTCCTTCGCCTTCTGGAATGGATTTTAATTTTTCGAGAAAATAAGCGAACTGCCGCGAGTGAAAATGATTAATCTTCGCGATCTTTTCCTTCTTCGTTTCGTCGTTGCCGTGATGCGACAAATCGTGGTGACCTTCGGAAACGCCCACCGAATTGTAACTGCGATTGCTGCCGTCAAACGCCACCATGAACGTGGAAATGCGCGTCGTGTCCGTTTGAAAAGCGAGCGCCTGCAAGTCATACATCAACCGAATATGTTTTTCGAACCCGTCCGGTCCGCCCGGAATTCCGGTGGGCCGATCCGCATCCGGTAACGCCGTGGCAAATTTTTCGGCGTGCTCAATCTGTTCTTCCAGTTCGCGAACCGCCGTCAAATATTCGTCCAGCTTGCGGCGATCCGTGTAACCGAGATTTGCCTGGAGCTGTTTGGCATCTTCGAGCACGAAATCGAGAATGCTTTTTTGATAACGCTTTCTGCGCCCGAGATTTTCTGAAACTTCTCCGGAAGAATTATTGGCGAAGAGCCGTTCAAAAACGAGGCGTGGATCAATTTCCGGCGGCATCGGCGTCGCTTCGCCTTTCCAGGAAATGTTCGCTTGATAGGCGCAACTGTAACCGGAATCGCAATTGCCCGCCTGCCGGTTTCCCTCGCACCCGAGCTCGAGCGAGCTGAAACGCGTCTCGCGACCGAGTCTTTGTGCGGCAATTTGATCCACCGAAATTCCGAGCCTGATATCCACGCCGGGAGTTTTGCGCGCCTGACAACCGGTTAGAAACGAGGCCGAAGCCCGGGCATGATCGCCGGCACCATCGCCATGCGCACGCCCCTTGTCGTGAGCCAACCCGCTCAAAACCAACAGCTCATTTTGAAACGGTTTCAGCGGTTCGAGAATGTAAGGCAAATCAAAATCTGCGCCGACTTTTTGCGGTGTCCAATCGACCATGTTTGCGCCGTTCGGCACATAAACAAACGCCATCCGTTTCGGAGATGTTTTGATCGAGGGAGCGCCGGCGGAAGCAAAAAGATTGACGGCAGGTGACATTGCTTCGAGCAGCGGCAAAGCCATCATCGTGCCGAGACCGCGCAGGAAAGTGCGTCGTGGAAGTTGCCAGTTTTTTTGCATCGTTATCTCGACGAAAATAGCGCGCCTACACTTCAAAAACAATCTGCGAAATGTGGCGTCTGAAGAAAAACGCCCCATTTTGAAATCGAACCCCACGCGTCGGATAGGTCGGGACGAGTTCCACCTCGTCCTTAACTAAACCCCGCAGGACATTTACTGCGGAGACGCCGAGACGCGGAGAAGAAGGGGAGACAGAATTTACAAAATTAACCAAATTAGAAAGCCAGGCCGGAAAAAATTCTGATAATCCTGTTCCATGCAGAAGCCGATCGCGCTGATTGAACGCGCGGAAGGGGAAGAAGTTGAGACAGAATTAAAAGGATTATCAGAGTTTTCCGGGTGGGTCTTCTATTCGGTTAATCTTGTTAATCTTTCTTCCTCTCTCCGCGCCTCCGCGTCTCCGCGGTGAAATTCCTGCCCACCCGCACTAGCTAATCAGTTGACAGCACGAGATGAAATTGTTGCAGTCCCGAAATGCAAATTCAATTTCGCTTCTGGCTTTTTCCATTGTTGGTTTTCACGCTGGTGTTCGTGGCTTGTGAAAAAAAGTCCAACTCATTCCACACCCTTTCCATCGCACTCGAAGCCAACCGCGAATCTCACGGTCTGGTCCAGGTGAATTCCGGCGGGGACGGGCGCACGCAGGAGGCGCAAGCCGGAGGTAAAGAATGTCAGCAGTTGATGCTCAAGGAAGGCCGCTCCGACGCCTACCTTTATCTCTCGGTTGACTCCGCTTTCAAACAGAGGCCGCTCCCACCGCTGACCGTGACGGTGGAATATTTTGACGCCTTACCCACCACTTTCCGTCTGGAATACGACAGCGCGATCGAGGGGAAAGGGGGCGGTGGTTACACCCCTTCCAAAGAACGCATTCAAACCAAAGGATTGAAGGAATGGCAAAAGGTTAAATTTGTTTTGGATCGACCCCAACTTTCCGGACGCCAAAACGACCACGCCGACTTTCGGCTGAGCGTGGGTTCCACTGGCGCGGCGCAATTCTTCGTCCGCTCCGTCACGCTTTCCAAAGAGTGACGCGGCCCACTCCGCCGACTTCGTCGCGCTTCGAGAATGGCATCGCGGCCAAGGCCACATCAAAGATAAACAATTTTCTCGCGCCACTTCTTCAGCGCGGTGCTTAATTGAACTCGTGGTGAACAAGGAGACAAAAATGGATACATGGTTCTGGTATGCGGTCGGTGCGGCGATTCTCTACGGGGCGCATCAAATTTTTACCAAGTTGGCGAGCGACCGGATCAGCGATGGGTTGGGCGGTTTCGTGGTGGAGGGCAGCGCGGCGTTGACGATTCTGGTTTATCTGGTGTTCCTGAGATTTGGGGGGCACTGGAACCAGACCTCTTCTGCTCCCGGCGTGTTCTATTCCGTGCTGACGGGAATTTGTGTGGGCGTGGGGACGCTTTTCTTTTTCCTGCTGTTCCAAAAAGGCGGCCCGCTTTCTGCCGTGCCGATGATTCTAGCTGGAGGCGCGGCCATCATGGCGATCGCGGGGATTGCCTTCTTCAAAGAGCCTCCCACCTTCGCGCGGCTGTTGGGCATCGTGCTTTCGTTGGTCGGTTTGTTTTTGTTGAAGAAATAAAACGCGACTTTTTAAAGCCGCGCCACCAGAAGTTCTCTTTGAAAAATCAGTTCCTTGGGCAGGTGCGAATAAATTTTGATGAATAATTCGTCCTGCGAGAGG
>JBKJOZ010000272.1:0-9927 GCA_046595315.1 Limisphaerales bacterium | reverse complement strand
ACGGCGCTCAAATGAGCGCCGTTTTTGTTTGCTGCAATCTTTGTGCGGTAAGGGCTTTGCCTCTAGTCAACGCCTGTTTCCTTTGTTAGCGTGCGCCGTCTTTATGACAACTTACGTCGGCAATGCGGTCAAAGATTGGATCATCGGCTTGGGGCGCCTCTCGGTGCTATGCGGTGAAATTTTCTATTCACTCACCAAATCGAAGGTCCCGTGGCGGGATTTGACCTATCAAATTTATTTCATCGGGGTGAAATCGCAGTCGGTTGTTCTCATCACTGGTGCGTTCACAGGAATGGTGCTCTGCGCGCAAACCTATTTTCAATTTCACCGCGTCAAGCTGGACACGGCCACTCTCGCGGTGGTCAGCGTTTCAATGGGAAGCGAATTGGGCCCGGTGTTGACCGCACTGATGGTCGCCGGACGGGTCGGTGCGGCCATCGCGGCGGAAATCGGCACCATGCGCGTGACCGAACAAATCGATGCGTTGCGCACGTTGGCAGCGCACCCGGTGGACTACTTGGTTTTACCACGCGTTTCCGCCACGGTAATTGCCATGCCGCTTTTGACTGGCCAAGCGATTGCGGTTGGCATCGGCGCAGCGTATATCGTGGGGGTTTATTTATTGAAAATTGATCCGACTTATCTTTGGCACAACATGCTGCGCTACACCGGGCCGGAAGACATGCTGACCGGCTACATCAAGACGATTATTTTCGGGGCGATCATTGCCGTGATTGGTTGTTACAAAGGGCTCACCTGTCCCCAAGGTGCAGAAGGCGTGGGCCGCGCGACCACCGAATCCGTCGTTTATTCCTCCATTACAATTTTGATCAGCAATTTTTTCCTGACGCTGGTCTTAAACCGTTTGCTCCAGCCGCAATGATTGAAGTACGCGAATTGAAAAAAAGTTTCGGGTCGCATCGCGTGCTCGATGGCGTGACCTTTAAAATTGATAAGGGCGAATCGGTCGTCATCATCGGTGCCAGCGGCGGCGGCAAAAGTATTTTGCTGAAGCACTTGATCGGTTTGCTCCAGCCTGACGAGGGCGACGTTTTGATCGATGGCGAATCGATCGCACACAAGAACGAACGAGACTTGCTGAGGGTGCGACGTAAATTTGGAATGTTGTTTCAAAGCGCGGCGTTGTTCGATTCGATGACGGTAGAGGAGAATGTTTCATTCGTCCTGCGACGCGAACGGAAACTGAATCCAACAGAAATCAAAAAACGCGTAGCCGAAGTTTTAGAAATGGTTGACTTGGAAGGCACGCAGGAAAAAAAACCAGCGGAGTTGTCCGGCGGGATGCGCAAAAGAGTCGGCTTGGCGCGCGCCATCATTTATGAGCCGGAATTTTTGTTATACGACGAGCCGACCACGGGGCTGGACCCCATTGTAGCCGACAGCATTGATCACTTAATCGTGCGAGTGGTGGAACGCTTGAAGGTGACATCAATCGTGGTAACGCATGACATGCGCAGCGCGAAGCTCATCGCGAAAAGAATGTTGATGTTGCACGAGGGCAAAATTTACACGAGCGGAACACCGGAAGAAATTTTTGCGTCGAAAGATCCCATTGTCCATCGCTTCGTCAATGGGATATCCGACGCGCAGGAACACAATTTTTAATTATACTTTATGCCTCAATCAAAAATGGAATTGAAAGTTGGCGTGTTCGTTTTCGTCGGCTTGGTGCTGCTCGCCGTACTGATGCTCAACTTCAGCAAAGGGATGTCGCTCTTCAAAGGGACTTATGAATTGCGCTTGCTGGCAGAAAATGTGGCCGGCATCAAACCCCAGGCTGGGGTGATGGTATCAGGCGTCAAAGTCGGAAACGTCATCGACGCGACGTTGGCAACCAACGGCTCGGTCGTCATTCGATTGGAAATTTTAGACGAATTTAAGATCGATCGAGAAGCGCGATTTCTGATCGATTCCCTGGGTTTCCTTGGCGATCAATACGTGGCGATCATTTCGACGAACAACAGCGGACAATATTTGACCAACAATGAGGTGGTTATTTGCCAACCGCCGCTCAACTTGCAGGAAGCAATGCGTTCGACCGCAGGCCTACTCAAGCAAGCGCAATCCACCATGCAAACATTGGACGTGGCCGTCTCGAATGTGAATCGAACCGTGTTAAACGACGCCACGCTTAGCAGCTTTGCCCGCTCCATCAGCAACCTCCAAACCGTCTCCGGCAACGCCAATAAAACCCTCGGCAGAATCGATCAACTGGTCGGATCCAATTCGCCGATCATCAGCGCGTCGGTCAGCAATTTGTACGATTTCACGGGCGACCTCAAAACCTTGCTCGCCACCAATCAAAATGACATTTCGCTCGCGGTCAAAAATTTGCGCAATGCCTCTTCGAACTTGAACGAATTACTCGAAGATGTGAAAGCCACCAACGGGCCTGCTGGACTTTTGTTGCGGGACGAACAGACGAAACTTCAACTCACGGCGCTCGTCACCAATGTCAATTCCGTTGCGGAAAATTTCAGCATTTTCAGCAGCAACTTGAACCACCGCGGCATCTGGTCAATGTTGTGGAAACCGAAACCGGCCAAAAAATCGGCCATCGGAAAAGATCGTTGATTATGTCGCTCTGGGTCATCCGCACACTATTTCTTTTGCTCTGCACCACTGCGGGTTTCATGGTGAGCTACGTTCGTCCGGAATTGATCGAAGGTCAATTTTATGGCGTCGCTATTGGTTTCGGCCTGGGCGGGTTGCTCATTGCCGTCGATGAAATGCTCAAGGGTTTTTCGCTGCGCGCTTTCTCCGCCGCCACATTCGGTTTGTTTCTCGGATTTCTCATTGCGTTGTTGGTCGAAAAATCCGGGTTGTTCTCGTTCACACCGGAAAAAACCCAATGGGTCATTCGCCTCGCACTGTTTCTCTGCTTCGGTTACATCGGCATGGTTCTCGCCATGCGCAGTAACAAGGAAGATTTTTCGCTCATCATTCCCTACGTCCGTTTCGCTTCCCAAAACAAACCCGAAAATTTAATTCTGCTCGATACCAGTGTCATTATCGACGGACGCATCGCCGATTTAATCGAAGCCAATTTTGTCGAGGGCCTCATCATTGTTCCCAAATTTGTTTTGCGCGAATTGCAGTTTGTCGCTGATTCAAATGACCCGATTCGCCGCGCCCGTGGACGGCGCGGCTTGGAAGTTTTGTCGCGCATTCAGCAAAACGCGCGCAACGAGGTGAAAATTCACGAGGGCGATTTTCCCGAGGAAAAAGAAGTGGACGCCAAGCTCGTCAAATTGGCCCGTGCGCTCAACGCGAAACTTTACACCAACGATTTTAACCTCGGCAAAGTGGCCGAGCTGCAATCGGTGCGCTTCGTGAATTTGAACGAACTGGCCAACTCGTTGAAGCCGGTCATTTTGCCGGGCGAATCGTTCAGCCTGCGCATTGTGCGCGAAGGAAAAGACAAAGGACAAGGAGTCGGTTACTTAAACGACGGCACCATGGTCGTCGTCAATCTCGCACAAAATCTGATCGGTCAGCAGGTGCAAGTGCATGTCCAAAGCTTGTTGCAAACGGGCGCGGGCGTCATCGTTTTCGCCGAATTAAAACCGGCTTTGACCACTTGAATTTTTCCCCGCGCGAGGGATGATGAATTATGGACTTTGCCACTGTCTTTAAAACGTTTAATTCCGCTGAAGCCAATTTGGTTGCCGCGCAACTGGAAGCGGCCGGATTTGAACCTACCGTCCTAAACGAACTTTCCACTTTGACTCTTGGCTCGCCGATCACCTCGGGTGGTATTCGGGTTGAGGTTCCAGAAGCGCAATCGGCTGATGCGCTCGCTTTGATCAATTCGACGATCAACCCCGAAGACGCTGCTCCTTTTTCCAATTCGTGAAGAGCGGCTGGAACAAATCCCTGCAAAAACTTCGCGGGCTTTTGCCTCGTGGAGAACTCACGTTTGCACCGGACGTTTGTAAAAATAATTCCGGCGATAAATGGTTTGCTGCGCATTTGCCCGATGCCGTCGCTTTCCCCCGCAACACAAAATCCGTTTCGACCATTCTAAAATTTGCCAATCAACATCACATTCCGGTCACCGCTCGCGGCGCGGGATTTGGTTACGTGGGAGGCTGCGTTCCGGTGCGCGGTGGTATCGCGCTGTCGCTCGAGCGGATGAATCACATCAAGGAAATTCACACCGGCGATTTCGTCACCGTGGTTGAACCGGGCGTCATCACGCAAACTTTGCAGGAAGCCGTCGAACGCAAAAAACTTTATTACCCGCCCGATCCCGCGAGCCGCGCGGATTGCAGCATCGGAGGAAATATTGCCACCAACGCCGGCGGGCCGCGTTGCCTGAAATACGGCGTGACGCGCGATTACGTGCTCGGCCTCGAAGTGGTTTTGGCTGACGGAACGATTGTTCGCCTCGGCAGCCGCACGCACAAAAATAAAACGGGTTTCGATTTTCACCGGTTGTTTGTCGGTTCGGAAGGAATGCTCGGCATCGTCACCGAAGCGACTTTGAAGTTGTTGCCACTGCCGCCCTTTCGAGCCTGTCTCGCGGTCGGCTTTGATTCGATGCGGGTCGCGACAAAAACGATTCGCGAAATTTTTCGCGCCGGATTTTTACCCTGCGCACTGGAAGTGGCGGATGATTTCACTTTGTCCGCCGCGCGGAAACGGACCGGCAGCAAACGACTGGATGGTTGTCACGCCTTGATCATCGTCGAACTCGACGGACAGGAGAAATCCATCCGCAGCGAAATTCGCGAATTGGAAAAATTAATTCAAAAACAAAACCCCGTTTTTGTGCAACGTGCCTTGGGCGAAGAAGAGACTGAACTGCTCTGGCAACTGCGCCGAGAATTTTCATTTTCACTGCGCGATACCGGATTAATCAAACTGAACCAGGACATCGTTGTGCCGCGCGGGCGACTGGAAGATTTATTCCAGTTCACCGTGGCGCTTCAGAAAAAACATGGCATCGCTCTGGCCTGTTTTGGGCATGCCGGAGACGGCAACATCCATTGCAACGTGATGTATGACCACACCCAGCCCGACATTGTGAAACGCAGCGAAAAAGTTTTGGACGAGCTGTTCAAACAGATTCTCGCGTGGGACGGCGTGATCACAGGCGAACATGGAATCGGCTTGGCGAAAAAGCGTTGGTGGCCGCTGGCGGTTTCGCCGGAAGTTCGTGCGCTGCATCGTACGGTAAAAAAAGCGCTGGATCCAAATGACATTTTGAATCCGGGAAAATTTGTGGAATAAAAAAGCTGCTGATTTCTCAGCAGCTTTTCGCAAAAATTTATAGCGAGTTAGCGACGGTCTCGATATCCGCCGCCGCCGCCACCACGATAACCACCACCGCCGCCGCCACCCGACGGACGGTCTTCACGAGGACGCGCTTCGTTCACCGTCAATGGGCGACCTTGAAAATCTTTTTCATGAAACATGGAGATCGCCCTTTCAGCGTCATCCTGTGAGGCCATTTCAATGAAGGCGAAACCGCGGGAACGCCCGGTGGTCCGATCTTGCATGATGTTTACGGAAAGGACGGATCCGGCTTGCGAAAAATGATCCTGCAAATCGTTTTCCGAGGCTGTGAAGGTGAGATTGCCGACGAATAATTTAGCTGACATATGAACTTTCTTTAAACTGGTTTTGGTTTACGGGTGGTTAAGAAACAACTGGGTTTCAATACTGGGAATGAAAAAACTCTGAAGTCCAAACCGAGGTCAGGCAAACAAATTATCCTCAGGGAATTCCTGATTTTTTCCCCTCACCACGCGGCGGCTTTTCCCGAAACACGCGGGTCAGCCGCACCCACAAAACCTTTCCCGTTGGGATTTTTTGCCACGGCTTGGGAAACACCAAACGACTCGGTCGTTTTAATTTTATGACCGCGATTTTCCAGTTCGCGAATTGTGTCTACACCAATCGCGTTTTCGATTTTCAATTCGTCCGGACTCCATTGGTGATGGAACCGCGGGGTCGCAATCGCCTGATCGACGCCCATTCCAAAATCCACAACATTGATGATGGTCAGTGCGGTCTGGCTGATAATCGTCGGACCACCCGCCGCGCCTGCCGCCAAAATAGGGTTTCCATTTTTCAAGACAATCGTCGGGCTCATGCTCGACAAAGGGCGTTTGCCGGGCGCAACGGCGTTCGCTTCGGCACCGAGCAAGCCAAAAAAATTAGGGACGCCCGGTTGCGCGGAAAAATCGTCCATTTCGTTGTTCAGCACTACACCGGTTCCCGGGATGACGACCTTGGAACCGAAACTGGTATTCACCGTCGCGGTGCAGGCAACCCAATTTCCTTCTGCATCGGCCGTCGAAAAATGCGTCGTATGTTTTCCAAACAAATCGTGGTTGGCGTTTTCAGGCGTGCCTTGGTGCGGAACAATGGTGGTGTGTTTCAAATCGATTTTTTTCGCTAAAGTTTTTGCATATTTTTTACTGACCAATCCGCGCGGCACTTTGGCGAAGGCTGGATCGCCCAGCCAATAAGCGCGGTCGGCGAAAGCGAGCTTCATCGTCTCGGCGACGAGATGAATCATTTCCGGAGAATTAGAGCCAAGCTTCTTCACATTAAATTGATTTAGAATGTTCAAAATTTCTGCGACGTGGACCCCACCTGAACTTGGCGGCGGAAAACTGGCAACTTTGTAGCTGCGATATTCCGTAAAAATCGGTTCACGAAATTCGACCCGGTAATTTTTCAGATCGTTTGCGGTCATAATCCCGCCATTCTTTTTCATCCATTGTTCAGTGCTTTGCGCGAACGGCCCGCCGTAAAACCAGCCGAGGCCATTGGTCGCCACGGCGCGGTAGGTTTTCGCGAGGTCGGGTTGCTTAAGAATTTCTCCGGACTCATACGGTTTTCCGTCTTTAAGAAAAGTGGCGCGGGAACTTTCAAATTTCGACAGGTCTTTCGCCATGTGTTGCAACACGTTGGCGTAGCTGTGATTTACGGCAAAACCGTCCTCAGCAATTTTGGCTGCATTTAACAAATGCTCGCGCAACGTCAATTTTCCGGCTCGACGAATCGCTGCATCGTAAGCAGCCAATGCGCCCGGAACTCCGCTGGCGAGCGAACCGAGTTGGCTTAAATCGGTATCGGCTTTTCCAGCGCGCAAAAACATGTCGCGGGTCGCCGCAGCCGGCGCCATTTCGCGTCCGTCAATCGCCAGAAATTTTCCATCGGCCAAACGAATTAACATGAAACAGCCGCCGCCAATTCCCGAATTATAACCATCAACCACGCCGAGCGTGAGCGCAGTCGCAACAGCGGCGTCCACGGCGTTCCCGCCATTTTTCATGGCGTTAATTCCAGCGCGTGTGGCGATTTCATTGACGCTGGCGACCACGCCGTGTTCGCCGATGGCCGGTTCGGCTTGAGCGGAAAAAGTTACAAAAAACAAACCGACTAAAGAAAAATATTTAATGAGATCTTGCATGTTATTTATAGAGATTGAGAAAAAGGGTGATGATGAGCGCGTTGGGGAAATCGATTAAAAATGCGCCGACGATCGGAATGATCAAAAATGCGCGCGGGGCGGGTCCGAAATTTTCCACCAAAGTTTTCATGCTGGCGATGGCATTGGTGGTGGCGCCCAGGCCGAAGCCGCAGTGTCCTCCTGCCATGACTGCGGCATCGTAGTCGCGACCCATGGTGCGAAAAATTACGAACCAGGCAAAGAAACCCATCACGATGATTTGAATAATGAGAATCACGAGCATCGGTTTCGCCACCGCCGCCAATTCGATCAAACTCAAGCTCATCATGGCAATGGTCAGAAAAATTCCCAGGCAGACAGACGCAAAAACATCCACGACTTCCGTTTTGATCCAACGCACGCCGGCCGCGTCCAAAACATTTCGCACCAAAACCCCCAAAAGCATTGCGCCAATGTAAGTGGGAAAACTAAGTTTTTGTTTTTCAAATGAAATCGCGAAATCAAATACGGGCGAAAAACTCGCTTTCACCATTGGCATCGGAATTGTCAGTTGTTGCATGAAATGACTGATCCACGCGCCGAGTTTCAAACAGACCAGCAAAAGGAGCAGATGCAAAATCCATTGTCCGCGAAAACTTTTGAGCCGTTTCAAATCGTTCCAGATTCCAGACTCGCCGTCCGCCGCCATTTCCAGATGGGTCGCAGCGGACGCCGTGGGTTTAAGGTTATTTTTACGAATTAGACGGCCGCCCAAAATTCCACCCAGCAAACCGCCTGCGATCACGCCAAATGTGGCCGCCGCCATCCCGATTTCCTTGGCGTTGGTCATGCCGGCTTTGATAAATTCGTCGGCAAATCCGGTGGCGGTTCCATGGCCGCCCGTGAGCGTGACGGCGCCGCACATAATTCCGAGCAACGGAGAGACACCGAGTATTTTTGCTAAAATAACGCCGACGACATTTTGCAACAAAGCGAATAACGCAGCGAGCCCGAGAAAAATAATCGCTTGCAGCCCGCCGCGTTTGGCCAAGGCCCAGCTCGCGTTCAGGCCGATGCAGGTAAAAAATGCGACTTGAAAAGGCCGGTAAACATCCAGCTTGGGATTGTTTTTTAAATCGATTCCGGTCGCGACCAGCCAGTTCCACCAATTCTCATCCACCTTGGTTCCCAATTTGAAAACGAAAATGCCGCTCAGATTCCAACCCAAAACCAAGAGTGAAATCAGCAACCCGCTCGCAACCGGTGCCGGAATATTGAATCGAGAAAGAAATGTGATTCGTTTCACCAAAAATTCGCCCAGCATCAAAACCGGGACGGCGAAGACGAGTAAATACCAAGCTGAAACGAGCATCGCGCGGATGCTGTCGCAGCGCGCCGTTTGTTGTCAAACTGCAATCGCGTGGCAAAAAAGTCTTTTGCATTTCGCAAAGTTTTTGTGTTCCTTGTCGCCCACGAAAATGAAAATCAAAATTGCTCAGTTCGGACTCGGCCCGATTGGAATCGAAACGCTCAAACTCGCGGCGACAAAACCGTGGGCGCAAATCGTCGGCGGCATTGATATCGACCCGAATAAAGTGGGCAAATCATTGACCGAAGTCACCGGCATCAAAGGTTTGGAAAAATGTCTCGTTTATTCTTCGTTTGCTGAACTCGCGAAAAAATCAAAACCCGATGTCGTTTTGCACACGTCGGTTTCGCGGATGAAAACAGCGTTTCCGCAACTTGAGCCCATTGTCAAAGCAGGCGTGAGCGTCGTGTCCTCCTGTGAAGAATTACTTTTTCCGCAACTCAAAGAACCGGCGCTGGCGAAAAAACTGGACGCACTCTGCCGCAAACATAAAGCGCGCGTTTTGGGAACGGGCGTCAATCCCGGCTACGTCATGGATACGCTGGCGGTTTGTTTGACCGGGGTTTGCCGCAACGTGGAGAAGATTGAAATCGAACGCGTCGTGAACGCGTCGCTCCGCCGCATGCCGCTCCAGAAAAAAATCGGCAGCGGTTTGCCGCCAGACGAATTTCGAAAATTATTTCGCGAGAATAAAATGGGCCACGTCGGCTTGGTGGAATCGCTCGCACTGGTGGCGCATTGTCTGAATTGGAAAATTGGCAAAATTAAAGAGACGTGCGAACCGATGATTGCACCGAAGAATATTAAAACGGAATTTCTGGAAGTGAAGAAAGGTTTGACCTGCGGCATTCATCATCGCGCCGAGGCGAGCGCTGGAAAAAACAAGCTGATTCTCGATCTGAAAATGTATCTCGACGCGAAAGATCCTCGTGACGCAGTGACAGTCTTTGGTGATCCGCCCATCAATGCGGTTTTGCACGGCGGCGTCCACGGAGATCGCGCGACGGTGGCCGCGTTGGTCAACGCCGTGCCAAATATTTTGAAAGCTAATCCCGGATTATTGCTCATGACCGACATCGCCGTTCCGCGAGTCGGTTAATTTGCGAAATCAAATTTGTCCCCCCTTCTA